>NZ_JBSFWT010000161.1:0-8256 GCF_053594975.1 Streptomyces sp. NPDC002537 | reverse complement strand
TGGTGCTGCCTCGCCTGGGTCGGCACGATCGTGATGTTCTGGTACGTGACCGTGCCCGCGCAGGGCCCCGAATACCTCGACGTCCCGCACGCCGACGCGGACGCCCAGCAGGCCCCGCGCCTCGGCGAGGTCCCGCAGCAGCAGCCCGGCACCTGGGACGCGCAGCCGCAGCAGCCGACGGCGCAGCCCCCGGCCGCGCCCGCCGCCGACGCCGTGGCCTTCGTGCCCGCGCAGGGCACGGCCGCGCACCCCGCCGACACGGGTCACGTGATAGTTCCCGACGGAACCGGACAGACCGCACCGGGCACGGAGGCCGTCGCCACCGAGCAGGCGCCTGCCGGGACTCCGGTCGCCGCACCGCAGCCGACCGCGTCGGCACCGGCGTCGGCACCGGCGCAGAACGAGGCCGCAGCCGTCGCCACCCCCGCGGGCCCGCCCGCCGACGCACTTGTCGACGCACCTGTCGCCGCGTCCGCTGACGCGACGTCAGCCGTCGCCGGAGGCGCGGCCGTGGCCACCGCGCCGGTCGCGACGGAGCCGGTGCCCACCGCGCACCAGGCCGTCGCCCCCGTCGCCGCGGCGCCCCTGGTGGCCGAGGCACACCTCACCCCCGAGCCCCCGGCCCCGGCCCCGGAGCCCGTGCAGCCCGTGCCCGCACCGCAGGCCCCTGCGGCCACGGGGAACAACCCCGCGGTCGTGGACGCCGGTTCCGCCGCCCAGGCCCCGCAGGCCGTGCCGCCGGTTCCCCCGGTCCCGTTCGCCGAAGGCGCGCAGGAGCAGGCCCCCGCCGTTGCCGAGGCCGTTGTGGTCCCCGAGGCTGCTGCTGCCGTCGAGGCTCCCGTTGCCGTCGAGGCTCCCGCTGTTGTTGAGAGCGCGGTCGCGCCCGTCACCGAGGCCGCCGCGGAGCAGGCCCCGGCTCCCGCCGCCGGAGCGGATCAGCCCGCGCCGGCCGTGGTCACGGAGGCACCCGCCCCTGTGGAGGCAGCCCCCGTGGACGCCGCTCCCGAGCAGCCCGTGCCCGCCGCCGCGTCCGCCGCGTCCGCCGAGGGCGTTCAGGACGCCGCCCCGGCCGGTCCGGCCGCCCAGATCGTCGAGCCCGTCCAGGCCGTTCCGGCCGCCGAAGCCGTGCAGGCCGCTCCGGCCGTCGCGGCCCAGGAGGCCCCGGCCGCCGTGGCCGCGCCGGTCCCGGCGGAGCAGCAGATCGCCGAGCCCGTCGCCGTCACCGAGCCCGCCGCGGTGCCGGTCCTCGATGCCGTACAGCAGCCGCAGGCCGTCGCCGCGCCCGAGGACGTCGTGGCCCAGCAGGTGCCGGTCCAGGCTCAGGCCCCGGCCACCGCGCCGGAGGCCGTGACGCGGGAACCGGCCCCGGAGCAGACCTCCGAGGACCTGCCCCTCGTCCACGGCCCGCAGGACACGGACACCGCGCACGCTGTCGCCGCACCCGCGCCGGCCGAGCCGCAGCCCGTACCGGCCGAGGCCGCCGCGCCCGTCGCCGAGGCGCCCGCCCCCGCGGCGGAGCAGCCCGCGGAGCCCGCACCGGCGCCCGACGAGCGGACGGCCCCCGCCGCTCCGGTGCACATCCCCGCCCCCCAGCAGGAACCCGCACCCACCGGCGCCGAGCCCGTCACCCCGCAGCCCGTGCCCGTTCCCGCGCCGCGCACCGCCGTGGCCGTCGAGGCACCCCAGGACGCCGTGGCCGCCGCCGACGCGCCGCTGCCCGAGCCCGTACAGCCGGGCACGGACGCGACGGAGACCCCCGACGCCCCGGACGCCGCCGCCCCCGAGGAGCAGGAGCCCGTCGGCCCCGCCGCCGTCGGCTACGGCGACGCCGAACGGGCCGCGGTCCACCGCGTGATGCGGGAACGCCGCGACATCCGCAACGGCTTCCGCACCGACCCCATCCCGCACGAGGTGCTGCTGCGCGTCCTGGAGGCCGCGCACACCGCGCCCAGCGTCGGGCACTCCCAGCCCTGGGACTTCGTCGTCATCCGGTCCGCCGAGACCCGGCAGGCCATGCACGAGCTGGCGGAGCGTCAGCGCGACGCCTACGCGAAGTCCCTGCCGAAGGGCCGGGCCAAGCAGTTCAAGGAACTGAAGATCGAGGCGATCCTCGAGACGCCCGTCAACATCGTCGTCACCGCCGACCCCACCCGCGGCGGCCGCCACACCCTCGGCCGGCACACCCAGCCGCAGATGGCCCCGTACTCCTCCGCGCTCGCCGTCGAGAACCTGTGGCTCGCCGCGCGCGCCGAGGGGCTCGGCGTCGGCTGGGTCAGCTTCTTCGACGAGCGCGAGATGGTGCGCGAACTCGGGCTGCCCGAGCACCTGGAGGTCGTCGCCTACCTGTGCGTCGGCTACGTCGACGAGTTCCCCGACGAGCCCGAGCTGATGCAGGCCGGCTGGTCCAAGCGGCGCCCGCTGTCGTGGGTGGTGCACGAGGAGACGTACGGCCGCCGCGCCCTGCCCGGCGAGGACCCGCACGACCTGCTCTCGGAGACCCTGCGCGGCATCCGCCCGCTGGACGCCAAGGCGCTCGGCGAGGCCTGGGACCGGCAGAAGCGGATGACCAAGCCGGCCGGCGCCCTCGGCATGCTGGAGATCATCTCCGCGCAGCTCTGCGGACTCTCGCGGAAGTGCCCGCCGCCGATCCCGGAGCCCGCCGCCGTGGCCATCTTCGCGGGCGACCACGGGGTGCACGCCCAGGGCGTCACCGCGTGGCCGCAGGAGGTCACCTCGCAGATGGTCGCCAACTTCCTGGGCGGCGGCGCCGTGTGCAACGCCTTCGCCAACCAGGTCGGCGCCGAGGTCTGCGTCGTCGACGTCGGCGTCGCCGGGGAGCTCCCCAGCACCCCCGGCCTCCTCCCGCGCAAGATCCGGCCCGGTACGAGCGACTTCACCGCGGGCCCCGCGATGAGCCGCGAAGAGGCGCTGCGTGCCATCGAGGTGGGCATCGAGACGGCCCGCGACCTCGTCGCGGCCGGCAACAAGGCGCTCCTGACCGGTGAGATGGGCATCGCCAACACCACCGTGTCGGCCGCCCTCATCGCCGTCTACACCGAGGCCGACCCCACCGAGATCACCGGCCGCGGCACCGGCATCAACGACGAGATGCACGCCCGCAAGGTCGACGTCGTCCGGCGGGCCCTCGAACTCCACCAGCCGGACCCGCAGGACCCGATCGGCGTCCTCGCCGCGGTCGGCGGCCTGGAGCACGCCGCGCTCGTCGGACTGATCCTGGGCGGCGCGTCCCTGCGCACGCCCGTGATCCTGGACGGCGTCAGCGCCGGGGCGGCCGCGCTCGTGGCGCGGGCGATCGCCCCCGAGGCGCTCGCCGCGTGCATCGCGGGCCACCGCAGCGCGGAGCCGGGGCACGTCGCGGCCCTCACCAAGCTGGGCCTGCGCCCGCTGGTCGACCTCGACCTTCGCCTCGGCGAGGGCACCGGCGCGCTGCTGGCACTGCCGATCGTGCAGAGCGCCGCGCGGGCGATGCACGAGGTGGCGACCTTCGATGCCGCGGGTGTCACGGAGAAGGGCTGACCCTTCCTGGGCTTCGCCCCACCCCGCCGGCCGAGTCCACCGGGGTGGGGCGTGAGCCCGGACCGCGGCCGCGGGTCGTCCGCGGCCGGTCGCGCAGTTCCCCGCGCCCCTGACGGGGCGCAACCCCCCGAACCCGGACAGGGGACGGGCCCCGAAGTGGGAGCCCATAGAGTGTCACCAGCACCCTGACCAGCCACTCCGGAGGAGCCATGGCCTCGCCCGCGCGCAGCGAAAGCGCCTACCCCGTCGGACTGCGCCTCTCCGGCCGCCGCGTCGTCGTCCTCGGCGGCGGCCAGGTCGCCCAGCGCCGACTGCCCGCGCTGCTCGCCGCCGGCGCGGACGTGCTGCTGATCTCCCCGTCCGCCACCCCCTCCGTCGAGGCCATGGCGGAGGCGGGCGAGTTCCGCTGGGAGCGCCGTCGCTATCAGGACGGCGACCTGGACGGCGCCTGGTACGCCCTGATCTCCACCGACGACCCGGCCGCCAACGAGGCGGCCTCCGCCGAGGCGGAGGCCCGCCGGGTGTGGGCCGTGCGCAGCGACGACGCCGCCGCGGCCACCGCCTGGACCCCGGCCACCGGCCGCGGCGCGGGCGTCACCGTCGCCGTGCTCACCGGCCAGGACCCGCGCCGCTCCGCCGCCGTGCGCGACGCCATCGTGGAGGGCCTGCGCGACGGCTCCCTCGCCGCCCCGCACTACCGCGCCCGCGGCACCGGTCCCGGCCGCGTCGCCCTCGTCGGCGGCGGTCCCGGCGACCCCGACCTGATCACCGTGCGCGGCCGCAGGCTGCTCGCCGAGGCCGACGTCGTCATCGCCGACCGCCTCGGCCCCCGCGACCTCCTCGACGAACTCCCGCCGCACGTCGAGGTGATCGACGCCGCGAAGATCCCGTACGGCCGGTTCATGGCCCAGGAGGCCATCAACAACGCCCTTGTCGAGCACGCCCGCGCCGGGAAGACCGTGGTCCGGCTGAAGGGCGGCGACCCCTACGTCTTCGGCCGCGGCATGGAAGAGGTCCAGGCCCTGGCCGAACAGGGCATCCCCTGCACCGTCGTCCCCGGCATCTCCAGCACCATCAGCGTCCCCGGCGCCGCCGGGATCCCGGTCACCCACCGGGGCGTGGCCCATGAGTTCACCGTCGTCAGCGGCCATGTCGCCCCCGACGACGCGCGGTCCCTCGTCGACTGGGAGTCCCTCGCCAAGCTCCGCGGCACGCTCGTCCTCCTGATGTCGGTGGAGAACATCGGCGCCATCGCCGCCACCCTCGTCCGGTACGGCCGCCCCGCCGACACCCCCGTCGCCGTGGTCCAGGAGGGCACGACCGCCGCCCAGCGCCGTGTCGACGCCACCCTCGCCACCGCGGGGGAGCGGGTCAGGACCGAGGGCATACGCCCCCCGGCCGTCATCGTGGTCGGTGAGGTCGTCACGGTCGGCCCGGACCCCCGCGGCTGACCCGCACCGACGAAACCCCAGAACCTCCGGACTCCCAGGACCCCCAGGACGCAGCCATGGCCGACCTCATCACCATCGACGACCCCGCCGACCCCCGGCTGCACGACTACACCGGCCTCACCGACGTCGAGCTGCGCCGCAGGCGCGAGCCCGCCGAGGGGCTCTTCATCGCCGAGGGCGAGAAGGTCATCCGGCGCGCGGGCCAGGCCGGGTACGCGATGCGCTCCATGCTGCTCACGGCCAAGTGGGTCGACGTCATGCGCGACGTCATCGAGGAGAGCGACGCCCCCGTCTACGCCGTCACGCCCGAACTCGCCGAGCGGGTCACGGGCTACCACGTGCACCGCGGCGCCCTCGCCTCCATGGAGCGCAAACCGCTCCCGGACGCCGGGGAACTGCTCCGGGACGCCCGCCGCGTCGCCGTGCTCGAAAGTCTCGTGGATCACACGAATATCGGGGCGATCTTCCGAAGCTCCGCCGCCCTGGGCATGGACGCCGTGCTGCTCTCCCCGGACTGCGCCGACCCCCTCTACCGGCGCTCCGTGAAGGTGTCCATGGGCGCCGTCTTCTCCGTGCCGTACGCCCGGCTGGAGACCTGGCCCCACGACCTGGAGACGGTCCGCGCGGCCGGATTCCGGGTGCTGGCCCTCACCCCGGACGAGAAGGCCGTCTCCATGGACGCCGCCGCCCCGCACCGCCTGGACCGCGTGGCCCTCATGCTGGGCGCCGAAGGTGACGGACTGTCCGCCCGCGCCCTGCGCGCCGCCGACGAGTGGGTCCGCATCCCCATGGCCCACGGCATCGACTCCCTCAACGTCGGCGCCGCCGCTGCCGTGGCCTTCTACGCCGTGACCACGGGCCGCCCGGAGAGCTGACCCCGGCCGGGCCCGTTCAGGAGCCGTCCGGCGCCACCGGCGCCACAGGTGCCAGCCCGTCAGGAACCGACGGCACCAGGGGCGCCGGCACGGACTGCGACGTCGCGGGCACCCGAGGCAGCTCGCTCATGCTGTGCGCCGGGCCCTGACAGCCCTGCGCCACCGCGATTCCCAGCGCGACCAGCAGCGTCACCACGACGAACACGGTCAGCCGCTGCCGCAGCAGCCGCCGGTCCGGCCCCGGCCGCCGGGCACCCGGGCCCGTACGCACCCCGGGACGCGTGCCACCGCGGCCCGTACCGCTCCGGGGCCCGCCCGGCCGTCCCGCCGGGCGGGGCACCGACGGACGGCCGCCCTGCCCGGGGTGGCGCGACGGCGCCTGCGGCCGGGGCGTAGGCGCCTGGAGCGTGCGCTGCTCGGTGCGCTGCTCCGCGTACTCCGCGGCCCGCTGCCCCGACGGCCGGTCGGGCTCCCGCCGCACATGGCGGCCGTCCGGCAGGCCGTGTGCCTCGCGGGCCGCGATCTCCTTGAGCCGCAGCGACAGCTGAAGGGTGCTCGGGCGCTCCTCGGGGTCCTTGGCCAGGCACGCGTGGATGAGCGGCGCCAGCGCGTCCGGCACGGCCATCAGCTGCGGTTCCTCGTGCACGACGCGGTAGAGCATGACCTCGGAACTGCCCTGCCCGAACGGCGAGTCCGCCGTCGAGGCGTAGGCCAGGGTCGCGCCCAGCGCGAAGACGTCCGTCGCGGGCGTCACCGCGGCGCCGCGCACCTGTTCGGGCGCCAGGAAGCCCGGCGAGCCGACCGCCGTACCGACGTGCGTCAGCGTGCTCGCCCCGGTCGCCCAGGCGATGCCGAAGTCGATGATGCGGGGGCCCTTGGGGGACAGCAGGATGTTCGAGGGCTTCAGATCGCGGTGCACCACGCCCGCGTCGTGCACGGCCAGCAGACCCTCGGCCAACGCCGCGCCGATGGAGGCGGTCTGAGCCGCCGACAGCGGCCCCTCCTCGTTCACCTTGTCGTGCAGCGAGGGCCCCGGCACGTACTGCGTGGCGAACCACGGCCGGTCCGCGTCCAGGTCGGCGGCCACCAGCCGCGCCGTACAGCCGCCGCGGATCCGCCGGGCCGCCTGCACCTCGCGCGCGAACCGCGACCGGAACTCCTGATCCTCCGCCAGGTCCGGCCGGATCACCTTCAGTGCCACCCGCTGCCCACGCCGGTCGGAGCCGAGGTACACCACGCCCATGCCGCCCGCGCCCAGCCGGCGGTGAAGCCGGAACGAGCCGACGACACGCGGGTCCTCGCGCCGGAGCCGCATCATCGCCATCTTCATCCCCGCTGCCCGGTCCGTCTGACGTGCCCAGCTTACGGATTGCCGGGCGGCCGCGCGCAGAGGCCGCGCATGCGTCGGCGACCGGATTGCCGCTGTCCCCTGGCGACACCGCCGTACCGACACCCGGCACCGGCCGGGCGCGGCGGACCCCGGCATGATCATCCAAGGCGCCGCCCGGCAACGGGGATTGAGCGGCTCCACGGCAGGCCACGGGCCGCCGCCGGGGGCGCGGACGGCACCATCCGGGCACCCGGCGCGACCCATGGCGGGGGAGGGGGAAGAGCCAGGATCGCGGAACGCCGGAGTCGGCCGGAAGTGAGCGAAGTCACGCCCTTGAGGGGCATTGCTGCCCTGGACACCCCCTCCGGGAAGACCCCGGGTTCCCGGCCGTCCGTCTCCAACCAGGGGAGTATCCGCCCCCGGCCCGGTCATCCTCCGGGAGGCCCGGCAAGCGGTACGACGGCATGACGCCCGAGCCGCCTCCCCAGCCCTAGTGTTTGTGCAGAGCGGCGGGTGACGCACTCGTCCCCCGAGGTCAGACACCCGCCGCTCGTGAGCGGCAGGACACGTAGCACAGGGTTCACACGGCGGGAGAGGGCAATGGCGGACTCCGCGGGACGTACGGTCGTCCGCACGCGCGCCCAGCAGGTCATGGACGCCCTCGGCGGCGACCGCGCCTCCGGCACCCGTCACCCGCTCGTCGCGACGGCCATGGTGCTGCCCCTCGCGGGGCTCCTCGCCGTGCTCTTCGGCGGCTGGGACGCCGTCGTCACCCAAGCGTCGTCCGTGGCCGGAATGCTGGGGCGCTGAGCGCCCCGGACCCGGGAGAGCGGCCCGGGTCGGGGACAGGACCGGTCGACACCCCGTGGGGACGGGGGTACGGCGGACGGCACGACGGGCCGGGCACCTGGGGAGGTGCCCGGCCCGTCGCGCGTCCGGTCCACGGTCGCCCGGGACGGGAAACGGCCGAGGGCCGGGGTACGAGACCCCGGCCCTCGGCCGATCTGCGTGCGCGATACTGGGATTGAACCAGTGACCTCTTCCGTGTCAGGGAAGCGCTCTC
>NZ_JBSFWT010000160.1:0-8454 GCF_053594975.1 Streptomyces sp. NPDC002537 | reverse complement strand
GCCATGCTCCGCACCATCTGGGGCGACGACCAGCGCTACCTCGACACCTACTGGTCCCGCTTCGAACACCAATACTTCGCCGGCGACGGCGCCAAGAAAGACGACGACGGCGACATCTGGCTCCTCGGCCGCGTCGACGACGTCATGCTCGTCTCCGGCCACAACATCTCCACCACCGAAGTCGAATCCGCCCTCGTCTCCCACCCCAAGATCGCCGAAGCCGCCGTCGTCGGCGCCACCGACCCACAGACCACCCAGGCCATCTGCGCCTTCGTCATCCTGCGCGCCAACGCCGACGCCGGCGAAGAGGGCCTGATCGAGGAACTGCGGGCCCACGTCGCCAAACAGCTCGGCCCGATCGCCAAACCCAAGCGCATCCTCCCCGTCGCCGAGTTGCCCAAGACCCGCTCCGGCAAGATCATGCGCCGACTCCTCCGCGACGTCGCCGAAAACCGCACCCTCGGAGACGTCACCACCCTGACCGACTCCTCCGTCATGGACCTCATCCAAACCCAGCTCCCCGCCACCACCAGCGAGGACTGACCCGGAGCACAACGACGGCGCAGCCCTTCGGGCAGCCATCGGACAGCCCGTACAAGTGAGGGGCACCCGGCATCACGCCGGGTGCCCCTCGCTCTTTCGGGCTAAGGTAAGTATTCATCGCGTCAAAAACGCGACAAGAATCATGGGCGCGCCGGGAAGTCTGGTCGGCACACAGCACACGTGTATCCAGTCGACCCCCAGGAGGTCCTCCGCCGTGGCCGCGCCCAAGAACCGCCGCTCCGTCTTCCTCGGCCGGTTGCCGCTGCCCGAGCGGAATTACCTCGCCGATGCCCTGCGTACCGAGACCGTCGGCGGTGTGCTGCTGCTCGTGGCCGCCATCGCCGCGCTGATCTGGGCGAACACCCCGCTGCGCGACAGCTATCAGGCGGTCAGCTCGTTCCACTTCGGCCCCGGCGCCCTTGGCCTGAATCTTTCGGTGCAGCACTGGGCCGCCGACGGACTGCTGGCCGTCTTCTTCTTCGTGGCGGGCATCGAGCTCAAGCGCGAGCTGGTCGCGGGCGAGCTGCGCGATCCGAAGGCGGCGGTTCTGCCCGTCGTCGCGGCGATCTGCGGCATGGCCGTGCCCGCGCTCGTCTACTTCTCCGTCGTCACCACGGGCCACGGCTCGACGGCCGGCTGGGCCGTGCCGACCGCCACGGACATCGCGTTCGCACTCGCCGTGCTGGCGGTCATCGGCACCTCGCTGCCCTCGGCGCTCAGGGCGTTCCTGCTGACCCTCGCCGTGGTCGACGACCTCTTCGCGATCCTGATCATCGCGGTCTTCTTCACGCAGAAGCTGAACTTCGCCGCCCTGGGCTTCGCCGTACTCGGACTGGCGGTCTTCTGGCTGCTGCTCCGCAAGGGCGTACGCGGCTGGTACGTCTACGTGCCCCTGGGCATCGTCAACTGGGCCCTGATGTACAACAGCGGCGTCCACGCGACCATCGCGGGCGTCGCCATGGGCCTGATGCTGCGCTGCACCCGGCACGAGGACGAGGCGCACTCCCCCGGCGAGCACATCGAACACCTCGTGCGCCCGCTGTCGGCGGGACTCGCCGTGCCGTTGTTCGCGCTGTTCTCGGCGGGTGTCGTGATTTCCGGCGGCGCGCTGTCGGACGTCTTCACCAGGCCCGAGACGCTGGGCGTCGTCCTCGGTCTGGTCCTCGGCAAGGCGATCGGCGTGTTCGGCGGGACCTGGCTGGCGGCGCGCTTCACCAGGGCCGAACTCAACCCGGACCTCAAGTGGCCGGACGTGCTGGCCGTCGCCTCCCTGGCCGGCATCGGCTTCACGGTCTCCCTGCTGATCGGCGAGCTCGCCTTCAAGGGGGACCAGCTGCTCACCGACGAGATCAAGGCCGCCGTGCTGGTCGGCTCGCTGATAGCGGCGGTCATAGCCGGCGTGCTGCTCAAACTGCGCGACAACAAGTACCGGAAGCTGTGTGCCGAGGAGGACCTCGACGAGGACCACGACGGCATCCCCGACATCTACGAACAGGACAATCCGGCGTACCACCTCCGGATGGCCGCGATCCTGGAGGCCAAGGCCGCCGAGCACCGCCGACTGGCGGAAGTCGCTGCCGGGCGCACCACCGGGGACGATGGTCCGGCATGATCTGAGAGTCTTCATATCCGCTGAAGACCCGCAGATGAAGACCCGCAGATGACGAAGCTGATGATGAAGAGGGAGCAGCCGATGAGCGCAGCCGACGACGGTGCGGCGACCGGTGTGAACGACGCCGACGGCGCGAACCGCAGCCTCGGCCAGCTGGTGGCGACGGCCACCACCGAGCTGTCCGCGCTGGTGCACGACGAGATCGCGCTGGCCAAGGCGGAACTGCGGCAGGACGTCAAGCGGATCGGCATCGGCGGTGGCGCGATCGCCGCGGCGGGCACGCTGGCGCTGTTCTCGCTGCCCGTGCTGAGCTTCGCGGCGGCGTACGGGGTTCACAACCTCGGGCTGGGTCTCGCCTGGTCGTTCCTGATCGTCGGCGGCGCGTTCCTGCTGGTGGCGGCGATCCTCGGGCTGCTGGCCGTGAACAGGTTCAAGAAGGTCAAGAAGCCCGAGAAGAGCATTGCCTCGGCAAAGCAGACCGCTGCCGTCCTGGGCACGGTCAAGCCGCATCCGCAGTCGCTGCTCGACACGAGCCGCACCGACGCATCTGTGACACGCTCGACCGTATGACGGTGCCCGATACTTCCGCAGCGCCCGCGTCTCCCGAACCCGATCCCGCCGCCGGAGCTCCGGCGGCGCGTACGGTCCCGGCCCCGGTGGTCTCCGGGGCGTCGGTGGTACGTCCCGACGGCCCCTGGATCCACCGGGACGTCGCGGCGAACGGTGCGCGGTTCCACATCGCCGAGATGGGCGAGGGACCCCTGGTGCTGCTGTTGCACGGCTTTCCGCAGTTCTGGTGGACGTGGCGGCATCAGCTGCCGGCGCTCGCGGACGCGGGGTTCCGCGCGGTCGCGATGGACCTGCGCGGGGTGGGCGGCAGCGACCGCACGCCCCGTGGGTACGACCCGGCGAACCTCGCCCTCGACATCACCGGTGTGATCCGCTCGCTGGGCGAGCCGGACGCCGCGCTGGTGGGGCACGACCTGGGCGGCTACCTCGCGTGGACGGCGGCCGTGATGCGCCCCAAGCTGGTGCGCAGGCTCGCGGTCTCCTCGATGCCGCATCCGCGCCGCTGGCGTTCGGCGATGCTCTCCGACCTCAAACAGAGCGCGGCCGGTTCCTACGTCTGGGGGTTCCAGCGGCCTTGGCTGCCGGAGCGGCGGCTGGTCGCGGACGACGCGGCGCTGGTGGGGCGGCTGATCCGGGAGTGGTCGGGGCCCCGGCTGCCGGACGACGAGGCGGTCGACATCTACCGGCGGGCCGTGTCGATCCCGTCCACGGCGCACTGCTCGATCGAGCCGTACCGCTGGATGGTGCGGTCGATGGCCCGCCCGGACGGCGTCCAGTTCAACCGCCGGATGAAGCGTCCGGTGCGGGTGCCGACGCTGCACCTGCACGGTTCGCTCGATCCGGTGATGCGTACGCGCAGCGCGGCGGGGTCCGGCGAGTACGTCGAGGCCCCGTACCGCTGGCGGCTCTTCGACGGGCTCGGGCACTTCCCCCACGAGGAGGACCCGGTGGCGTTCTCCACGGAACTGGTCAACTGGCTCAAGGACCCGGAACCGGATCGCTGACGTCCGGCGGCCCCGCTCCCGCCTGGCCGAAACCGGCCGGTCGGAGCGGGGAGCGCACCGGCAAGCGCTCTAGAACGTCCGTTCCTCGAACGGCCAATTGCCCGGCGCATAGGCCAATTGAGCGACCCCTGGGCGATTACCGACCTTTGGGCACGGGCACAGACCTCTGTATGGGCTGGACGCACGACTACCGTGACGCGACGCAGGAGCGGGTCGCCGAGGGCGACGCCGCACTGGCTGTGAGCGAGGTGACCGACAGGGCCGCAAGGGGGGAGCACCGGCCGGGGGCCGGGCCCGACGACCCGACCATCGGCATTCCGCGGATCATCCGCCGCCGCGCCCGCTGGGTGTCGGCGCGGTTGCGCCACCACCCACGCGGTCGCTGACGCCGCCTCGGCACGGGCCCGCCCCGCGCCGAGGGTCACCCGCATCGCCACACCCCACAGGCCCACCGGCCCCGCAGAACGCCTCAGGAGCCCGTACAGCGCCCTCTCGGGCGCTCAGAGGGCGCAGCCCTGGGTGTTGACCCTGGCGGTGGCCCTGCGGCCGCTGACGGCGTCCGGGCGCACCTCGTCCGCCGTGAGGGCGTAGCCGGTGTCCGCGTCGTCGAGGGACTTCGCGAAGACCACTCCGTAGACCTTGCCGTCCGGGGTGAGCAGGGGGCCGCCGGAGTTGCCCTGGCGCACGGTCGTGTAGAGGGAGTAGACGTCGCGTCGAACGTTGCCGCGGTGGTAGATGTCCGGGCCGTTGGCCTGGACCCGGCTGCGGACGCGGGCGGCGCGGACGTCGTAGGAGCCGTTCTCGGGGAAGCCCGCGACGATGGCGCTCCTGCCGGTCACCGCGTCGGTCTCGGTGAAGCGCAGCGCGGGCGCCTCCAGCTGCGGCACGTCGAGGACGGCGATGTCGCGCTTCCAGTCGTAGAGGACGACCTTCGCGTCGTACTGCCGCCCCTGCCCGCCGATCTGCACGGTCGGCTCGTCGACGCCGCCGACGACGTGGGCGTTGGTCATGACCCGGTGTCGGTCGAAGACGAAGCCGGAGCCCTCCAGGACCTTGCCGCAGCTGGGCGCGGTGCCGACGACCTTGACGATGCTGCGCTGGGCGGAGGTGGCGACGGGGCTCTGCGCGAGCTCGGGGTCGGGTGCGGGCACCGAGGTGATGGGCTCGGTGGAGAACGGCGCGAAGACCTGCGGGAAGCCGTTCTGCGCGAGGGCCGTGCTGAAGTCCGCGAACCAGCTGTTGGCCTGCGCGGGGACGACCCGTGCGACACCGAGCAGCACCTTGGAGTTGCGGACCTCCTTGCCGAGCGTCGGCAAGGAGGTGCCGGCGAGGGCGGAGCCGATCAGCCAGGCGACCAGCAGCATCGCCAGGACGTTGACGAGCGCGCCACCGGTGGCGTCCAGCGCGCGGGCCGGTGACCAGGTGATGTGACGACGGAGCTTGTTGCCCAGGTGGGTGGTCGCGGCCTGGCCGACCGAGGCACAGACGATGACGATGACGACGGCCGCCACGGCGGCGGCGGTACCCGGTGTGGCATCGCCCGTGGCGCTGTCCCAGATGAGAGGCAGCACGTACACGGCGACCAGCCCGCCGCCGATGAAGCCGACCACGGACAGCACCCCGACGACGAAGCCTTGGCGGTAGCCGACGACGGCGAACCACACGGCAGCGATCAACAGCACGACGTCCAGCACGTTCACCGGGAAATGCCTCGCAATGATGTTGTCGGCGGTGGCGGCGGCCCCGCGCCGGGCGGGGCAGAGGTCACCGTCTCATGCCCGTCAGGCCCGTTGATCCAGAGGGACCTGCCGCGCCCGGTCCCAAGGCCGTTCCCAGCCCGCGTAGTGCAGGATCCGGTCGATGACCCCCGCGGTGAACCCCCACACGAGGGCGTCTTCGACCCTGAAGGCGGGGCCTATGTGGCCGCTGGGATGCTTGGCCATGGCCCGGTTCTCCGGGTCGGCGAGGTCGGCCACGGGCACGGTGAAGACCCGTGCGGTCTCGCCCTTGTCGACCGGCTGCACAGGGCTGGGAACGCGCCACCAGCCGAGCACGGGCGTCACGACGAAATCGCTCACCGGGATGTAGAGCCGGGGCAGCACCCCGAAGACCTGCACTCCGGACGGGTCGAGGCCGGTCTCCTCCTGCGCCTCGCGCAGTGCGGCCCGCACGGGAGCGCCGTCGGCCGGGTCGCCGTCCTCCGGATCGAGCGCGCCACCGGGGAACGACGGCTGCCCGGCGTGCGAGCGCAGCGTCCCCGCCCGCTCCAGGAGCAGCAGCTCCGGCCCCTTGGGGCCGTCGCCGAACAGGACGAGCACGGCCGACTGCCTGCCGCCCGTATCGGGCGGCAGGAAGCGGCTGAGTTGCTGCGGTTCGATGGTCTCCGAGGCACGGGCCACCGGTTCGAGCCACTCGGGCAGCCCTTCCGCGGTGACGGTGGCTCCCTGGCCGTACGTGCTGGTCATGCGCTTCCCCTCGTACGTGCGCTCATCGCTGCCCCCATGGGCTCACTCGCCGCCCAGGGGGCGGGCCGGCAGGCCCGGGTAGTCCGGCGGGGGCTTCAGCCGCTGGCCCGGCAGCCCGCCCTTCTCGTACTTCAGCAGCTTCTTCGCCTTCTCCGGGTCCGTCTCGCCCTCTCCGTAGGACGGGCAGAGCGGGGCGATCGGACAGGCCCCACAGGCGGGCTTGCGGGAGTGACAGATGCGCCGCCCGTGGAAGACGACCCGGTGCGAGAGCATCGTCCACTCGCTCTTCGGGAACAGATCGCAGACCACGGCCTCGACCTTCTCCGGGTCCGTCTCGTCGGTCCACTTCCAGCGCCGGACGAGCCGCCCGAAGTGGGTGTCCACGGTGATGCCGGGGACGCCGAAGGCGTTGCCGAGAACGACGTTGGCGGTCTTGCGGCCGACGCCCGGCAGCGACACCAGATCCTCCAGGCGGCCCGGCACCTCGCCGTCGAACCGGTCTCGCAGAGCCGTCGAGAGCCCTATGAGCGATTTGGCCTTGGCCCGGAAGAAACCGGTCGGCCTGATCAGCTGCTCCAGGGCCTCGGGGTCGGCGGCGGCCATGTCCTCGGGCGTCGGGTAGGCGGCGAAGAGCGCCGGGGTGGTCTGGTTGACCCTCAGGTCCGTCGTCTGGGCGGAGAGGACCGTGGCGACCAGGAGCTCGAAGGAATTCTCGAAGTCGAGCTCCGGGTGGGCGTACGGGTAGACCTCGGCGAGCTCGCGGTTGATGCGGCGCGCGCGCCGCACGAGGGCGGCACGCGACTCGGTCCCGGCGACTGCGACGGCGGCAGGGCGTTCCTTCGCCTTGGCCGAAGTCTTGGCCGGAGCCTTGGCCAGAGTCTTGGCCGGAGCTTTCGCCGCTGTCTTGGCGGGAGCCTTGGCCGAAACCTTCGCCGCCGTCTTGGCGGACGCCTCCGCGGGCGCTTCCCCGGACGCCTTCGCCGGGCTCTTCGCAGAAGTCTTCGCAGCCGCGGCAGGCTTTGCGGAGGCAACGGTTCCGGGCTTGCGTGCGGCCTTGGCGACGGTCTTGGCCGCGCGTTTCACGGGAGCGGCGTCACTCGCCGCCGCACCCGACGTTTTGCTCTCGCTCACGGCTTTCGCCCTCTTCATGGACGAGTGTTCGCCCACAGCGGAATTACGGGCCCCGGTCACCCTCCCGGCCCCCTTGCCCTGTGTTCTCACCGGCGTATTGGACACCCGGCCAGACTAGAGCCCAGCGCTGACATCCGGCCCGTGCGCAGGAAATCCGCAGCCCAATCGGACCCCTGCCGTAGGGCTTCGGGCGACGATGCGCGACACTTGTGTTTGATCACACAGTTTTACCGACGGGCATCATGGGGACCACGGTCCCCTGTGCATGTCGACAAGGAGAGAACTCGTGGACGACGTTCTGCGGCGCGCCCCGCTTTTCGCGGCGCTCGATGACGAGCAGGCCGCTGAGCTGCGCGCCTCCATGGGCGAGGCCACCCTCGCGAGGGGCGACGCCCTGTTCCACGAAGGGGACCCCGGCGACCGCCTCTACGTGGTGACCGAAGGCAAGGTGAAGCTCCACCGCACCTCGCCCGACGGCCGCGAGAACATGCTCGCCGTCCTCGGACCGGGTGAGCTCATCGGCGAGCTGTCGCTCTTCGACCCCGGGCCGCGTACCGCCACTGCGACCGCCCTCACCGAGGTCAAGCTGCTCGGCCTGGGCCACGGCGACCTCCAGCCCTGGCTGAACGCCCGCCCTGAGGTGGCCACCGCGCTGCTGCGCGCCGTCGCGCGCCGCCTGCGGCGCACCAACGACTCGATGTCGGACCTGGTCTTCTCCGACGTCCCCGGCCGAGTCGCCAAGGCGCTCCTGGACCTGTCCCGCCGGTTCGGCGTGCAGTCCGAAGAGGGCATCCACGTGGTGCACGACCTGACGCAGGAGGAGCTCGCCCAGCTGGTCGGCGCTTCCCGCGAGACCGTCAACAAGGCCCTCGCGGACTTCGCGGGCCGAGGCTGGCTGCGTCTGGAGGCCCGCGCGGTGATCCTCCTCGACGTGGAGCGCCTCGCCAAGCGGTCCCGCTGACCTACGGGCGTACGCCCCCGGTGCATGCCTGACGGCACGCGCCCGTGAACGCATCGAAGGCCCCCGCCGGAAGGGCGAATTCCAGGGGTCGAAGCAACACAGTGATCAACTGGCTGTGGCCAGGAGCTTAGCGAGACGCTCGGCTGGGGTTTCCCAGCCGAGCGTTTT
>NZ_JBSFWT010000159.1:0-8521 GCF_053594975.1 Streptomyces sp. NPDC002537 | reverse complement strand
GCGAGCGATCAGGTCGTGGTCGGCCGGGGTTTCCGTCGGCTACGGGACAGCAGCTTCACGCCGGGTTTCTCCACGTACTCGTGCAGGTTCCGTTTTCCGGTCAGATCCGGACCTGGACCGCCCGCGCGAGCCGGTCGTGCAGACCGCGGCCGTCACGGTCCCAGATGATCGCCGGGATGGCGATCACCAGGAGAACGCTGCGCAGCAGGACCCGCGGGAGCGTGAGCCGTCCGCCGTTCTCACCGATGACGCGCAGCCCGAGGAGGCGCTTCCCGGGGGTGCAGCCGATCGTACCGACGGTGACCAGACTGAGTACGAAAAAGACCAGCAGCGCCCAGTTGCCCGCCCGTTGGGACATGCCGTCCGCCAGGAAGGCATTGGCGACGAGCATGCACAGCGCCCAGTCGATGCAGATCGCCGCGATGCGGCGGCCGGGCCGGGCGATCGAGCCCGGACCGCTTTCCGGCAGCCCGAGGCGCTCGCCCCGGTACCCGAAGTCGATGCCCATCTCCTCGGCCGCCGCGCGCGGTCCGGAGAGCCATGAGCCCATTGCTTGCCTGTTGTCCACCCGACAACGGTACTGCGACCGCATTCGTTCGTTTCCGTCCGGGTCCGGTATCAGCCGTTTCGACCATGCTCCGGGCCGTGTTCCGGTTAACCTCGGCGAAACAAATGGGTCACGCTTGGGAAATCCCGCCTCTCTAGGGTCGGCCCCAGCGCGCTACTGCATATGGACCCGCATATGGACCGCGCCACCGAAGCAACCCCGACCGCTCGCGGCCGGGCTAGGAGGAGTTGGATGTTCCAGAACGGCGACGACGCCAAGAAGTTCATCGCGGACGAGGACGTCAAGTTCGTCGACGTCCGGTTCTGCGACCTGCCTGGCGTGATGCAGCACTTCACGATCCCGGCGTCGGCGTTCGACCCCGCCGAGGAGCTCGCCTTCGACGGTTCCTCGATCCGCGGTTTCCAGGCCATCCACGAGTCCGACATGGCGCTCCGCGCGGACCTGTCGACGGCGCGCGTCGACCCCTTCCGCCGCGACAAGACGCTGAACATCAACTTCTTCATCCACGACCCGATCACCGGCGAGCAGTACAGCCGTGACCCGCGCAACATCGCCAAGAAGGCCGAGGCCTACCTCGCCTCCACCGGCATCGCGGACACCGCGTACTTCGGCCCGGAGGCCGAGTTCTACGTCTTCGACAGCGTCCGCTTCGAGACCAGCGCGAACCAGTCCTTCTACCACATCGACTCCGAGGCCGGCGCCTGGAACACCGGTGCGGTCGAGAACAACCGCGGCTACAAGGTCCGTTACAAGGGCGGCTACTTCCCGGCCCCGCCGGTCGACCACTTCGCCGACCTGCGCGCCGAGATCTCCCTGGAACTGGAGGCGTCCGGCCTCCAGGTCGAGCGCCAGCACCACGAGGTCGGCACCGCCGGCCAGGCGGAGATCAACTACAAGTTCAACACGCTGCTCGCCGCGGCCGACGACCTGATGCTCTTCAAGTACATCGTGAAGAACGTCGCCTGGCGCAACGGCAAGACCGCGACCTTCATGCCGAAGCCGATCTTCGGCGACAACGGCTCGGGCATGCACGTCCACCAGTCGCTGTGGCAGGGCGGCGTCCCGCTCTTCTACGACGAGCAGGGCTACGCGGGCCTCTCGGACACCGCCCGCTACTACATCGGCGGCATCCTCAAGCACGCCCCGTCGCTGCTGGCCTTCACCAACCCGACGGTGAACTCCTACCACCGCCTGGTCCCCGGCTTCGAGGCCCCGGTCAACCTGGTCTACTCGCAGCGCAACCGCTCCGCCGCGATGCGCATCCCGATCACGGGCTCCAACCCCAAGGCCAAGCGCGTCGAGTTCCGCGCCCCGGACCCGTCCTCGAACCCGTACCTCGCCTTCTCGGCCCTCCTGCTGGCCGGCCTCGACGGCGTCAAGAACAAGATCGAGCCCGCCGAGCCGATCGACAAGGACCTCTACGAGCTCGCCCCCGACGAGCACGCCAACGTCCCCCAGGTCCCGACCTCCCTCCCGGCGGTCCTCGAGGCCCTCGAGGCCGACAACGAGTACCTCCAGGCCGGCGGCGTCTTCACGTCCGACCTGATCGAGACCTGGATCGACTACAAGCGCACCCAGGAAATCGCCCCGATCCAGCTGCGCCCGCACCCGCACGAGTTCGAGATGTACTTCGACCTCTAGAACCGGTGGCCCGTCGGGGCCGCGCAACACGGTGTACGGCCGAGCCCCGTCGCTGTCCATGAGGCAGCGGCGGGGCTCGGCCGTTGTCGGCCCCCGCCGGGCAAGGTGGCCTCGCCCCGTCCGGAGCCGAGGCCACCCGTTCGGGCTAACGCCGACCGTGTCCGCCTTGCCCCATCATGTGCTTACCGGGGAAAGGACCGAGGACATGAGTCACGACGGCACAGCGGACGAAACGGCAGCGGCGGCCTTCGACTTCAACGTCGATGTCAAACTCACGGACGTCTCCGATCCCAACAGGTTCCAGTTCATCAACATGACGATCGCGAGCGTTCCCCCCGGCGCCACACAGTTGCGGGGGACGTGGCGAGGGGCCTCCGTGTTCGTACCGTCCACGAGCGGGGAGTTCGACTGGGACGGCAGGTCGGGGCACGAAGTCGCCTTCGTCTTCGACGGCCCGGCGATGAACGCACGCGTCGTCGTCGGTCTGCTGAACTTCATCGGGGCTCCGGGCAGGCTCCCGGGAAGGGGGGCCACCGGCGGCGGTGAGGTGCTCGACCCGGACCAGCCCTCGTTCCGCGAGGAGATCACGTGGCGGATCACCTGACTCCGGCCTGTACGGGCGCCGGTCCCGTACAGGCCGGAGGCCGGGGGTGGTCAGCCCTGGTCGACGTGGATGAGGGAACGGACCATGCGGCACGTCGTGTTGGACGGCGGGCGGACGCCGATCTGTTCCGCGACGCGGCGTATGCGGCGGTTGCGGGCCTGCTCGGGGCGGTCGACGCCGGAGTGGAGCAGGGCGATGGCGAGGCGCATGGCCTTCAGGCGGCGGTTGTGCGACTCGTACCAGCCCCGGGGGAGGCCGGCGGGGAGGGGTTTCTTCGGCAGGGTCGGGACACTGGGCAGGTTCGGTAGAGGTGGTGCGGCGACAGCCATCGGCATCCTCCTGACGCGGTGCTGAGCCCTCGCTCAACTACCCCCATTTTACTGCCGGGCACTGACAATCGACCCAGGTCAGCAGCCATTTGAGGGGGGGTCGCGGTACGGTGGGGCGCATGGAGATCTGGATCAATCCCGCCTGCTCGAAGTGCCGTGCCGCGACCGCGCTGCTCGATGCCGAGGGGGCCGACTACACCATCCGCCGCTACCTCGAGGACGTGCCGGGCGAGGAGGAGATCCGCGGCGTGCTCGGCCGGCTCGGGCTGGAGCCGTGGGACATCACCAGGACGCGGGAGGCCGTGGCCGAGGAGCTCGGACTGAAGGACTGGCCGCGCGACCCGGCCGCCCGGGACCGCTGGATCGCGGCGCTCGCCGCGCACCCGAAGCTGATCCAGCGCCCGATCATCACCGCGGACGACGGCTCGGCGCTGGTGGCCCGCACGGACGAGGCGGTGCGGGAGGCCCTGTCCCGGCGGAAGTGACCGGAGGCGACCGGGGTGACCTCAGGTGACCGCTTCCGTAGGGAATCCGGTTACCCGGGGTCTATCCGGAAGTAACAAGTTTTGATGTGATGTTGACGGCCCGTCTCATACGTCCCCTACCCCCCGGGAGATGCAGTGACCGTCAGCAGAACCAACAAGCCCTTCGGTATCGCCTCCGCGGTCGCCACGGTCCTCGCTGCCGTCACGCTGTCCGCGGCCCTGCCGCAGGCGGCACAGGCGGTACAGACGGCACAGGCGGCGTCCGCCGGGGACTCCGTGCCGGAGTTGAAGGTCTTGACGTACAACACCTTCCTGATGAGCAAGAACCTCTACCCGAACTGGGGGCAGGACCACCGGGCCCAGGCGATACCCGCCGCCGGCTTCTTCCGGGGCAACGACGTCGTCGTGCTGGAGGAGGCTTTCGACAACAGCTCCTCGGACGCCCTGAAGGCCAACGCGGCGGGCGAGTACCCGTACCAGACACCGGTCGTCGGGCGGAGCAAGGACGGCTGGGACGCCACGGGCGGGAACTACTCGTCGACCACGCCGGAGGACGGCGGCGTCACCGTCCTCAGCAAGTGGCCGATCGTCCACAAGGAACAGGTGATCTACCCGGACGCGTGCGGTTCCGACTGGTACTCCAACAAGGGCTTCGCGTATGTGGTGTTGGACGTGAACGGCACCAAGGTGCACCTGGTGGGCACGCACACCCAGTCGACCGACAGCGGTTGCAAGGCGGGCGAGGCGGTGGCGAACCGCGCGAAGCAGTTCCGGCAGATCGGCGCGTTCCTGGACGCGAAGAAGATCCCGGCGAGCGAGCAGGTCATGCTCGCCGGTGACCTGAACGTGGACTCGCGCGGCCCCGAGTACCGGTCGATGCTCACCGACGCCGGTCTCGCGCCCGCGACGGTCCGCGACGGGCACCCGTACTCCTTCGACACCAAGGAGAACTCGATCGCGTCCTACCGCTACCCGGACGACGCCCGCGAGGACCTCGACTACGTGCTGCACCGCAACGGCCATGTCCGCCCGGCCACCTGGCGGAACACGGTGGTCAAGGAGCAGTCCGCGCCGTGGACGGTCTCCAGCTGGGGCAAGAAGTACACATACGCCGATCTCTCGGACCACTATCCGCTGATCGCCGGGGCCAAGTGACCGGAGTCGAGTGATCCGGTCGCGGCGCTGTCAGTGGCGGGTGGCAGGATCGTCCCCACGGGCCGCTGACCGCGAGCGGTCCCTGGAGCGAGGGGGGAACCATGCTGCCCATCACCGTGAACACCGAGCCCGGCGAGGTCCGTTCGGGGATCGGCGCCGAGGAGCTGGCCGAGGTGATCGGCCGGCTGGGCGCGGACGGCGACCGGTTCGTGGTGGTCGAGCGGATGACGGACGAGAGCGGGGGCGATCACTACATCCAGACCTGGCACGAGGGCGACGGGCCGTACGAGGTGGAGTACCGCGACGGCTCGGCGGAGCGGCACTTCGGGGTGCGGATGGAGAGCGCCGACGAGGTCGCGGCCGTGATCGTGGCGTGGGCGCGCGCCACGGAGGGCTGGGCGGACGGCTACGACTGGAAGCGGATAGAGCTGACGCACTGAGCCACTGTCCGGCAGGGCTCCCGCCACCGCCCGGGGCGGGGGCCCTGCCGGGGGTCACCCCCGGTAACCCGGCCGTGGGTCCGTGGCAACCACCAAGGTTCCGTATTCACCGTGGGATAAGCCCTGCTCATTCGCCGGAGGTCGTGCTTCAATAGGGCCATGGCCAGCTTCCAGAACACCGCTACGGGTCGCACCGACCTCGAGCCGTTCTGGCCTTCCCGCCAGCACCACGACTTCGACCGAGTGTGTTGTCGCGCGACTCACGCGCTGGCCCACTCCCCTCGCTGACCCTTTCGTCGAAGTCAGCCGCCGGTCATCGAGTACCGGCAAAACGGCCCGCGCACCTGCACGTCCCTCGACGGTCCCCCGCGCGAAAGAGCTGAGCTCTCCATGACGAACCTCCGTACCCTGACCGCGCCCGCCCCCGCCGCCGCGGCCGCCCACGGGGCGCACCGGCACCGACTCCGAGCCGTGGCCCCGGACGAGGTGCCGCCGGTCGCCGAACTGCTGCACTCCGGGGCCGCCACCTGGATGCCCGCACCGCAGCACACGGTGCCCTCGCTGCCGGGCCAGCCGCCGATGATCGGCTACCTGGTGCTCGTCCCGGCGGAGCAGCCCGCGTCCGGGGCCGCGCCGGCCGCCACCCGCGGTGACGCCCTCGTGAGCATCGACCCCGAGCAGCGGACGGCGAGCGTCGCGGGGAAGCAACTGGACCTGACCTACCTGGAGTTCGAGCTGCTGGCACACCTGGTCGCGCATCCCCACCGGGTGCACACCCGCGACCAGCTGGTGACCACGGTGTGGGGCTACGGCCACGTCGGCGACGGCCGGACGGTCGACGTCCACATCGCCCGGCTCCGCCGCAAGATGGGCAAGGAGCACCGCGCGTCGATCGTCACCGTGCGCCGGGTCGGCTATAAGTACGCGCCCCCCGCGGGCTACTGAGCGAACGTTCCGCCGGGAGCCCCGTGCCGTCGCGCACGGGGCTTGCCGCGTTGTCCCACCGCAGGTCGGAGGGGGTGGTGCTGGGTACACTGCGGTCGGGGTAGTGGCCCCAGTGACCGATCGGGGCACCGTACGGAGACTGGTGTCAGCGGGGCCCGGGACGCGGGCTCCGGGGAGACACGTACGGGGGAGACACCGATGAGGATCGGCAAAGGACTGGCGGCTGCCGCCCGGGGGCTGTGGCTGACGGTCTACTGCATGGTGATGTCGACCCTGCTCTTCGCGTTCACCCTGGTCTCGCTCGTCCTCATGATCCTGGGCATCGGCCTCTACACCACCCCGGTCGCCCTGGCGGCCGTGCGGAAGCACGCGGATCTGCGGCGCCGCCAGTCGGAGGCGTGGGTGGGGCTGCGCATTCCCTCGCCGTACCGGAGGCCGCCCGTGCGGCGCCCCGGCCTGGCGGGTCAGGTGGAGCTCTGCACGACGCTGCTCAAGGACAAGGCGACCTGGCGTGACGTCCAGTGGCTGTTCGTGGACCTGTCCGCGGGCGCGATCCTGGCCGTGCTGCCCGCCGTACTGATCGCCTACCTGTTCTGGGGTCCGGTGCTGGCCCTCGGCGTCTGGAAGCCGATCGTCCGGGCCGATGGCACCTTCTGGTTCACGTTCGTGCCCGTCGACGACCAGTTCACGGCGAATCTGGCGGCGGGCGTCGGCGTCGGGTTCGGTGTGCTCGGGCTCTTCGTCAACCGGGCGCTGCTGCGGGCGCATTTCCTGCTCGCCGCGCTGTTCCTGCGGCCCACGGCGGAGCGTGAACTCGCCCTGCGCGTCGAGCACCTCACCGAGACCCGGCACGACGTGGTGGACTCCTCCGCCGCGGAGCTGCGCCGCATCGAGCGCGATCTGCACGACGGCGCGCAGGCCCGGCTGGTGGCGATGGGGATGAGCCTGAGCACGATCGAGGTGCTGGTCGAGCAGGACCCCGCGCAGGCCAAGAAGCTGATCGCCGCCACCCGCGAGCACTCCGCCGAGGCCCTCACCGAGCTGCGCGACCTGATCCGCGGCATCCACCCGCCCGTACTCGCCGAGCGCGGTCTGGGCGACGCCCTGCGCGCCCTCGCCCTGCGGATGCCACTGCCGGTCGAGGTCACCGTCGAGCTGCCGGGGCGTACGGAGGAACCGGTCGAGTCCGCCGCGTACTTCGCGGTCAGCGAGCTGCTCACCAACGCCGCGAAGCACTCCGGCGCCCGGCAGGTCCGGCTCGACGCGCACCACGCCGACGGCGCCCTCCGGATCGCCGTCACCGACGACGGCCGCGGCGGCGCCGACGCCGGGAAGGGCACCGGCCTGCGGGGCGTCGAACGCCGCCTCGGTGCCTTCGACGGCGTCCTGGCCTTGAGCAGCCCGGCCGGTGGCCCCACCATGGTCACGCTGGAGATCCCCTGCGTCCTCCGCTGACGCCCCGTCACCACTGCCGTGGAGTTCCCCTTGCGTGTCGTGCTCGCCGAAGACCTGTTCCTGCTGCGGGACGGGCTGGTCCGGATGCTGGAGGCGTTCGGCTTCGAGATCGCCGCGGCGGTGGAGAGCGGCCCTGAGCTCGGCCGGGCGCTCGCGGAGCTGGAGCCCGACGTGGCGATCGTGGACGTGCGGCTGCCGCCGTCGTTCACCGACGAGGGGCTGCAGTGCGCGCTGACGGCACGCCGGGAGCGGCCGGGGCTGCCGGTGCTGGTGCTGTCCCAGCACGTGGAGCAGCTGTACGCGCGGGAGCTGCTCGCCGACGGCAGCGGCGGGGTCGGCTATCTGCTGAAGGACCGGGTGTTCGACGCGGCGCAGTTCGTCGACGCCGTGCGGCGGGTGGCGGCGGGCGGCACCGCGATGGATCCGCAGGTGATCTCGCAGCTGCTGACCCGGCGCTCGCGGGACTCGCCGATGGGCCGGCTGACGCCACGCGAGCGGGACGTGATGGAGCTGATGGCGCAGGGCCGGTCGAACGCGGCGATCGCCACGCAGCTGGTGATCACGGAGCGGGCGGTGGCGAAGCACACGTCGAACATCTTCGGAAAGCTCGGGCTGCCGCCGTCGGACGACGACAACCGGCGGGTGCTGGCCGTTTTGGCGTACCTGGACCGTGGCTGAGGCCTTCCGCCGTCCGCGGGCTGTCCGCCGCCTGCGGCGGGCTTGTTCCCCAGCCCCGCCCCTTCCCGAAACCGGGGCTCCGCCCCGGACCCCGCAACACGGCTTCGCCGCGTTGTCCTCAATCGCCGGACGGGCTGAATTTCGCGGACCGTAGCTCTTTGACCTGCGGCCCGCAGGCTTGCGGCCCGCAGGCTGCGGACTACGCCCGCAAAATCAGCCCG
>NZ_JBSFWT010000158.1:0-8824 GCF_053594975.1 Streptomyces sp. NPDC002537 | reverse complement strand
TGGCGCAGCGGTCGAAGTCGGTGTACATGACTCCAGGATCGGTCGTGCCGGCCGCCCCGGGGCACCGTGCTGGGCGGCCTGCGGGCCCTCCACGCCCGCGCGAAGCGCGCCTGGGACCGGCCGCTGACCGCGTACTACCTGGTCCTCGGCGGCTCCCTGCTGATCATCGTGCTCGGTCTGGTGATGGTCTACTCCGCCTCCCAGATCAAGGCGCTGCAGAACGGGCTGCCGCCCAGCTTCTTCTTCCGCAAGCAGCTGCTGGCCGCCGCCATCGGCACCGTACTGCTGCTCGCGGCCGCCCGGATGCCGGTGAAGCTGCTGCGGGCCTTCGCCTACCCCGCGCTCGCCGGCTCCTTCTGCCTGCTCTGCCTGGTCCAGGTGCCCGGCATCGGGGAGACCATCAACGGCAACACCAACTGGATCGCCCTGGGCGGCCCGTTCCAGCTCCAGCCGAGCGAGTTCGCCAAGCTGGCGCTGGTGCTGTGGGGGGCCGACCTGCTGGCGCGCAAACAGGCCAAGAAGCTGCTGACGCAGTGGAAGCACCTGCTGGTGCCGCTGGTGCCCGTCACCTTCGTGCTGCTCGGGCTGATCATGCTGGGCGGCGACATGGGGACCACCGTCGTCCTCACCGCCGTACTGCTGGGGCTCCTGTGGGTGGCGGGGGCCCCGACGAGGCTCTTCTCCGGGGTGTTCGGCGTCACCGCCGTGCTCGCCATACTGTTCATCAAGACCAGTGCCAACCGGATGTCCCGCCTCGCCTGCATCGGCGCGACCGACCCCGGCACCAACGACCAGTGCTGGCAGGCCGTGCACGGGATCTACGCCCTCGCCAACGGCGGATGGTTCGGCGCCGGCCTCGGAGCAAGTGTGGAAAAATGGGGCGAACTCCCCGAACCCCACACCGACTTCATCTTCGCGATCACCGGCGAGGAGCTCGGTCTCGCGGGGACGCTGTCGGTACTCGCCCTCTTCGCGGCTCTAGGCTATGCGGGTATCCGCGTGGCCGGACGCACGGAGGACCCCTTCGTGAGGTACGCCGCGGGAGGTGTGACCACCTGGATCATGGCGCAGGCCGTGGTCAATATCGGTGCGGTGCTCGGCCTGCTGCCGATCGCCGGTGTCCCCCTGCCGCTGTTCTCCTACGGAGGGTCCGCCCTGCTGCCGACCATGTTCGCCATCGGGCTGCTGATCGCCTTCGCGCGCGACGAACCCGGTGCGCGGGCGGCGCTGGCCATGCGGCAGCCTGGGGTGAGATGGAAGACGATGAGACGGCGCGTCAAGAAGCGACCGTCCGGAGAGCGGTGAATTTCGGTGCATGTCGTACTCGCCGGTGGGGGGACCGCCGGCCACATCGAGCCCGCGCTCGCCCTCGCGGACGCCCTGCGCAGGCAGGACCCGACCGTGGGGATCACGGCGCTCGGCACGGAGCGGGGTCTGGAGACCCGGCTCGTGCCCGAGCGGGGCTATGAGCTGGGCCTGATCCCCGCCGTACCCCTGCCGCGCAAGCCCACACCCGAGCTGATCACGGTCCCCGGGCGGCTGCGCGGCACGATCAAGGCCGCCGAGCAGATCCTCGAGCGCACCAAGGCGGACTGCGTGGTCGGCTTCGGCGGCTACGTGGCGCTGCCCGGCTACCTGGCCGCCAAGCGGCTCGGCGTGCCGATCATCGTGCACGAGGCCAACGCGCGCCCCGGCCTCGCCAACAAGATCGGCTCGCGCTACGCGGCCGCGGTCGCCGTGTCCACCCCGGACAGCAAGCTGCGCAACGCCCGCTACGTGGGCATCCCGCTGCGCCGCACCATCGCCACCCTCGACCGCGGCGCCGCCCGGCCCGAGGCGCGGGCGTACTTCGGGCTCGACCCCAACCTGCCGACGCTGCTGGTCTCCGGCGGTTCGCAGGGCGCCCGCAGGCTCAACGAGGTCGTCCAGGCCGTGGCCCCGGCGCTCCAGCGCTCCGGCATCCAGATCCTGCACGCGGTCGGCCCGAAGAACGACCTGCCGCATGTGGACAACATGCCCGGAATGCCCCCCTATATCCCGGTACCGTACGTGGGCCGGATGGATCTCGCGTACGCCGCGGCCGACATGATGCTCTGCCGCGCGGGTGCGATGACCGTCGCCGAGCTGTCCGCCGTCGGGCTGCCCGCCGCCTACGTCCCGCTGCCCATCGGCAACGGCGAACAGCGGCTGAACGCCCAGCCGGTGGTCAAGGCGGGCGGCGGTCTGCTGGTCGACGACGCCGAGCTGAGCCCCGAATGGCTGCAGAGCCAGGTGCTCCCCGTGCTCGCCGACCCGCACCGCCTGTACGAGATGTCCCGCGCCGCCTCCGAGTTCGGGCGCCGCGATGCCGACGACCTGCTCGTCGGCATGGTGTACGAGGCGATTGCCGCACGCAGAGCGGGCTGAGTGCCCGGAGGAGCAGGAGGCTAGGGGAGCGTGGCCGGACCGACGACCGCTCAGCGCGGTGGCTCGAAGAGCAGGAACGCGAGGAGCGGGAAGTCGGCCCGGCCCGGCCCCTCCCGGCCGTCCGGCAAGCGGACCCCGCGCCCCCGGCCGCCGCGCCGCCGCCGGATCGTCTTCTGGGCGGTCGTCACCGTGCTCGTCGGCGCCGCGGCGGGCTGGGCCCTCTACGGCTCGAACTGGCTGCGCGCGACCCGGGTCGAGGTGCGCGGCACCGCGGTGCTGACGCCCGACGAGGTGCGCGCGGCCGCCGGGGTCCCGCTCGGCGACCCCCTCGTCTCCGTGGACACCGACGCCATCGCCGACCGGCTGCGGAAGGCGCTGCCCAGGATCGACACCGTCGACGTCGAACGGTCGTGGCCGCACGCGATCGCGCTGAAAGTGGTCGAGCGGCAGCCCAGGGCGATCGTCGAAAAGGGCGGAAAGTTTATTGAAATCGACGGCACGGGCGTGCGGTTCGCCACAGTCGAACGCGCCCCCGGGAGCGTGCCGCGGCTGGCCGTGGAGGCCGCGGACGCGCCCAGCCTGAGCCGGTTCGGCCCCGGCCGGCTGGAGCGCGAGGGTGTCCGGGTCGCCGAGGCGTTGCCCGCCGCCGTGCGCACGGACACCCGGATCATCCACGTACGCTCGTACGACGCCATCACCCTGGAACTGACGGGTGGTCGGACGGTGGTCTGGGGGAGTGGCGAGCGCGGCGACGCGAAAGCCCGTACGCTCACGGCACTGCTGAAGGCCGCGCGGGGCGCCAAGCACTTCGATGTGAGCGCGCCCAGCGCTCCGGCGGCATCGGGGAGTTGACGGACCGGAGGCTCTCGCACCACCCTGACTGGCTACGGCTATGGGTGATCACATAGGGTGAAAAGAAAAACGGGAGGTTCGGCGTGTTCGTTGAACACGCGCCACTTGTCGACTTAGTGTCCTGTTCGGAGAACCTCAGCGAACAGCGGCACCGGTAACCCTAAACTTCACGTTGAGGGTTCGGGTCGGCATTGAGAACCGTCCCCCAGGCATACGTAACTCGAGGCGAGAGGCCTTCGACGTGGCAGCACCGCAGAACTACCTCGCAGTCATCAAGGTCGTCGGTATCGGCGGCGGTGGCGTGAACGCCATCAACCGGATGATCGAGGTCGGTCTCAAGGGCGTCGAGTTCATCGCGATCAATACCGATGCACAGGCCCTGCTGATGAGCGACGCCGACGTCAAGCTGGACGTCGGCCGGGAGCTCACCCGCGGCCTCGGCGCCGGCGCCAACCCCGATGTCGGCCGCAAGGCGGCCGAGGACCACCGCGAGGAGATCGAGGAGGTCCTCAAGGGGGCCGACATGGTCTTCGTGACCGCGGGCGAGGGCGGCGGCACCGGCACCGGTGGCGCCCCCGTCGTCGCCAACATCGCCCGCTCGCTGGGCGCTCTGACGATCGGTGTGGTCACCCGTCCGTTCACCTTCGAGGGGCGCCGCCGGGCGAACCAGGCGGAGGACGGCATCGCGGGTCTGCGCGACGAGGTCGACACCCTCATCGTGATCCCGAACGACCGACTCCTGTCCATCTCGGACCGTCAGGTGAGCGTGCTCGACGCGTTCAAGTCCGCCGACCAGGTCCTGCTGTCGGGTGTCCAGGGCATCACCGACCTCATCACCACCCCGGGTCTGATCAACCTCGACTTCGCCGACGTCAAGTCCGTGATGTCCGAGGCGGGCTCGGCGCTCATGGGCATCGGCTCCGCCCGCGGCGACGACCGCGCGGTGGCCGCCGCGGAGATGGCGATCTCCTCGCCGCTCCTGGAGGCGTCCATCGACGGCGCCCGCGGTGTGCTGCTCTCCATCTCCGGCGGCTCCGACCTCGGTCTCTTCGAGATCAACGAGGCGGCGCAGCTGGTCAGCGAGGCGGCCCACCCCGAGGCCAACATCATCTTCGGTGCCGTCATCGACGACGCCCTGGGTGACGAGGTCCGGGTCACGGTCATCGCCGCCGGCTTCGACGGCGGCCAGCCGCCGGCCAAGGGCAGCCGCGACAAGGTGCTCGGCTCCTCCTACGGCAACGGCCGCGAGGAGAGCACCGCGACGGCCACGGCCCCGCGGCAGGCGCCCCCGGCGGAGCCGGTCCGCTCCTCCTTCGGCGGTCTCGGCGGCGTGACCCCGCGCACCGAGGAGTCCCCGGTCTCCGACCCGGCCCCGGTCGGCGAGGTCCCCCTGCCGCCGGTCTCCTCCCCGCAGGTCCCCCCGGCCCGTCCCTACCAGGACTCGACCGCCGAGGAACTGGACGTCCCGGACTTCCTCAAGTAACACCCGCGAGTGAGCGGCCCCCAGTGATAGGGCAACAGCACGCAGTGACATTCGAAGAACACGTGGGCGGCGCCCACTTCGCCTTCACCGACCGGTGGGGCGGGGTGAGCGCCGCTCCGTATGACGAGCTCAATCTGGGCGGCGCCGTGGGCGACGACCCCGCCGCCGTGCGGACCAACCGGGAGCGGGCGGCGAAGTCGCTCGGGCTCGACCCGGCGGCGGTCGTCTGGATGAACCAGGTGCACGGCCGGGAGGTGGCCGTGGTCGACGGGCCGTGGGACCCCGCGGCCGAAATCCCCGCGGTCGACGGAGTGGTGACGGCACATCGGGGGCTCGCCCTCGCCGTGCTGACCGCGGACTGCACCCCGGTGCTGCTCGCCGACCCGGCCGCCGGAGTCGTGGGCGCGGCCCACGCGGGCCGCCCGGGGCTGGTCGCCGGGGTGGTGCCCGCCACCGTCGAGGCGATGGTCGCGCTGGGCGCCGACCCCGCCCGGATCGTCGCCCACACCGGCCCCTCGGTCTGCGGCTCCTGCTACGAGGTGCCCGAGGCGATGCGCGCCGAGGTCGCCGAGGCGGTGCCGGAGGCGTGGGCCACCACCCGCAAGGGCACCCCGGCCGTGGACGTCGCCGCGGGGGTCCGCGCCCAGCTGGGCCGACTCGGTGTCAAGGCCGGCGGACAGTCCCCCGTTTGTACGCTGGAGTCGGCAGACCACTTCTCCTACCGCCGCGAGCGCGTCACCGGGCGGCTCGGCGGCTACGTCTGGTTGGACACGGAGCTGTGATGGATCGCAGAACGGAACTGGCCCACAATCTGGCCCGTGTGGAGGAACGTATCTCCACGGCGTGCGCCGCGGCGGGGCGCAAGCGCGAGGAGGTGACCCTCGTCGTGGTCACCAAGACCTACCCCGCGAGCGACGTACGGCTCCTCGCGGAGCTGGGGGTCCGTCACGTCGCGGAGAACCGCGACCAGGACGCCGCCCCCAAGGCCGCCGAGTGCGCCGACCTGCCGCTGAACTGGCACTTCGTCGGACAATTGCAGACGAACAAGGTCCGTTCGGTGGTGCGTTATGCCGATGTGGTGCACTCCGTCGACCGAATCAGACTGGTCGAGGCACTGTCCGCGGCCGCTGTTCGAACCGGCCGTGAGCTCGAATGCCTGATCCAGGTGGCTCTTGACGCCGAGTCGGGGGAGCGCGGCGTCCGGGGTGGGGTCGCCCCGGACGGCGTCATGGAGCTGGCGGACTCGCTCGCCGCCGCCGAAGGGCTGCGTGCCGCCGGACTGATGACGGTCGCTCCGCTGTCCGGGCCGTATGCGGGGCGGCCCAGGGCGGCATTCGACCGGCTGATGGAAATCTCAACGGGCCTGCGCGCGGCCCATCCTGCTGCGAACATGGTGTCAGCAGGGATGAGCGCGGACCTGGATGACGCCGTGGCGGCCGGGGCGACACATGTACGTGTCGGCTCGGCGGTACTCGGAGTCCGACCCCGGCTCGGGTAACGTCGCCAAGAAGTCGGACCACAGCAGAAAATATGGTCATTCCCGTCAAAAGGCGGGCGGACCACGTGGATCCGGGCCCGTTGACGGAGCCGATCCACCACAGAGCGGAGGACGCAGAGAATGGCCGGCGCGATGCGCAAGATGGCGGTCTACCTCGGCCTCGTGGAGGACGATGGGTACGACGGCCCGGGGTTCGACCCCGATGACGAGTTCGAGCCCGAGCCTGAGCCCGACCGCCGCAGGCAGCAACACCAGTCACAGCAGGCGCAATCGGACGAACCGGTCCGAGTCGCCCAGCCGCCGGCACAGCGCGAACCCGCTCCGCTCGTAGCGGAAACGGGACGACCCGCCCGAATCGCCCCCGTGGCATCCATCACACCCGAACGCCACTCTCTGGAGAAGAACGCACCGGTGATCATGCCCAAGGTTGTGTCCGAGCGGGAGCCCTACCGCATCACGACATTGCACCCCCGGACCTACAACGAGGCCCGTACCATCGGGGAACACTTCCGTGAGGGCACCCCGGTGATCATGAATCTGACGGAGATGGACGACACGGACGCGAAGCGACTTGTCGACTTTGCCGCCGGTCTGGTCTTCGGACTCCACGGGAGCATCGAGCGGGTGACGCAGAAGGTGTTCCTGCTGTCTCCTGCTAACGTCGATGTCACGGCGGAGGACAAGGCCCGCATCGCAGAGGGTGGGTTCTTCAATCAGAGCTGAGACGCAAAACCGGTCAATGCCGGATGAATGACGTCCCGACAGACCGGGTACGAGCAAGGGGAGAGGGAAGCGCGGGATGGGTATCGCACTCGACGTGATCTACATCGCGCTGTACTGCTTCCTGTTCGTGCTGATCTTCCGGCTGGTGATGGATTACGTCTTCCAGTTCGCACGCTCATGGCAACCCGGTAAGGCGATGGTGGTCGTCCTTGAGGCCACCTACACTGTCACCGATCCACCGCTCAAGCTTCTGCGGCGGGTCATCCCGCCGCTGCGTCTCGGGGGCGTGGCGCTCGACCTGTCCTTCTTCGTACTGATGATCATCGTCTACATCCTGATCACCGTCGTGAGCCGGCTGTGAACGCGGCTGTGAACGATACGGTCTTGCCGATTGCCGACGACTACGTTGAGGTGAAGAAGAGATGCCGTTGACCCCCGAGGACGTGCGGAACAAGCAGTTCACGACCGTCCGTCTCCGAGAAGGCTATGACGAGGACGAGGTCGATGCCTTTCTCGATGAGGTCGAGGCCGAACTGACCCGACTGCTCCGGGAGAACGAGGACCTGCGGGCCAAGCTGGCCGCGGCCACGCGTGCCGCCGCGCAGAACCAGCAGCAGGGAATGCGCAAGCCCGAGCCGCAGGACCAGCGACCCGGCGCGCCGGTGCCCGCCGCCATATCCGGCCCGCAGCCGGTGCCGCAGCAACAGCAGATGGGCGGCCCGCCGCAGCTGCCGGGCGGTGCCCCGCAGCTTCCGGCCGGCCCCGGCGGTCACGGCCACGGTCCCCAGGGCCCGCACGGTCCCGGCCCGATGGGACAGAACGGTCCGATGGGCGGCCCGATGGGCGGTCCCATGGGACAGAACGGCCCGATGGGCCAGAACGGCATGGGCCAGAACGGTCCCATGGGTCAGAACATGGGACAGAACGGTCCCATGGGGCAGAACGCCATGGGCCAGAACGGTCCGATGGGCGGCCCCGGTCCCCAGCTGCCGCAGCCGGGTCAGGGTCCGGGCGGTGACAGCGCCGCTCGCGTGCTGTCGCTCGCTCAGCAGACCGCCGACCAGGCGATCGCGGAGGCGCGTTCCGAGGCCAACAAGATCGTCGGCGAGGCGCGCAGCCGTGCCGAGGGTCTGGAGCGGGACGCCCGTGCCAAGGCCGATGCCCTGGAGCGGGACGCCCAGGAGAAGCACCGTGTCGCGATGGGCTCCCTGGAGTCCGCCCGCGCCACGCTGGAGCGCAAGGTCGAGGACCTGCGCGGCTTCGAGCGGGAGTACCGCACGCGTCTGAAGTCCTACCTGGAGAGCCAGCTGCGTCAGCTGGAGAACCAGGCGGACGACTCGCTGGCCCCGCCGCGCAACCCCAACACCCCGTCGCTGCCCGCGGCCCCCTCGATGAGCGGGTCGATGGCCTCGGCAGGTGCGGGCATGGGCGGTCACAGCATGGGCGGCAACCCGTCCATGGGCGGTAACGCCTCCATGGGTGGCAACACCTCGATGGGTGCCCCGTCGTACGGCGGTCAGCAGCAGATGTCCCCGGCGATGACCCAGCCGATGGCACCGGTGCGGCCGCAGGGCCAGCAGCCGATGCAGCAGGCGCCGTCGCCGATGCGCGGTTTCCTGATCGACGAGGACGACAACTAGTCGGCGGCGCGAGCCGACGGCAATCAACGGGCCGGGCCCGGGACCGATGGTCCCGGGCCCGGCCCGTTTTCCGTTTGTCCCCCATGGGGCGGAGCAGACAGCGAAGAGCCGGTCGTCCGGGAGCATGCGGCGACCCGGCGTCCCCCAAAAGCCCGTCCTGCGGTGATGGGTATTTCAAACGATTTTTATCCAATAACAAAATTTTGGATTTGGGTTTTCGGG
>NZ_JBSFWT010000157.1:0-8856 GCF_053594975.1 Streptomyces sp. NPDC002537 | reverse complement strand
AACGAAGACACCAACTCACCAGCGCCCTCAGCAGCACCACCACTACGCGACACCAACACCAAACGCCGCACCCCACACACCGACACCAAATACCGAGCCAACACCACCCCCAAACCACCCGTCGCACCCGTCAACAACACCGTCCCATCCCCACGCCAACCCCCCACACCCCCACAAGAAGCCGACGCCGAAACACCCCCCGAAACCCCCGACACACCCGAAACACCCGACACCGCAGCACGCACCAACCGCGGAACAAACAACACCCCACCACGCACAGCAACCTGAGACTCCCCCACCCCCAACACACCAGACAACACAGCCACATCAACACCAGCATCGACATCGACATCAGCATCAACATCCACCAGAACGATCCGACCCGGATGCTCCGCCTGAGCCGACCGCACCAGACCACCCACCGCAGCACCCGCAAGATCCGACACCACAGAACCACCCGCAGACACCGCACCCCGCGTCACCACCACCAAACGCGACGCCCCACAACGCTCATCCCCCAACCACAACTGAAGCTCACCCAACACACGCTCCAGCACACCACCCACACCAACACCCACATCACCCACACCACCACCGAACGCCCGAAGCACCACAACATCTGGCACCCCCGACACATCCCCCAAACCCTCAACACCCACAACCACCGACACCGACAGATCCACAGAACCCGCAGAACCCGCCGGCACCCAGTCCACCCGATACAACGAATCGTGGAACTCCGCCCCACCACCGCCGGCCAACTCCGCGGCCTGCGTGGGGCGGACGGTCAGCGACTCGATCGAGGCGACCGCCTCTCCGACGGCGTCGGCGATGTCCACGGCAACGCTGTCCACGCCCTGCGGAGACAACCGCACCCTGAGCGCGGACGCACCGGTGGCGTGCAACGAGACACCACGCCACTCCACGTTCCGCCGCAGTTCCACGGTCGGCTTGTCGTCCGCCACGGCGCCCAGGAGCGCCAGCCCCTGCACCGCGGCGTCCAGGGCCGCCGGGTGCAGGCCGAACCGCTCCGCGTCCTGCGCGGCCTGCCCGGACAGCACGACCTCCGCGTACAGCACCTCGTCATCACGCCAGACGGACTTCAGGGCCTGGAAGGCAGGCCCGTACGTCAAGCCCGCGTCCGCGTACCGCTCGTACAGGTCCTCGACCGACACCGGCACCGCCCCCACCGGAGGCCACACCCCCAGATCGGCGCCACCCGTACCAGTACGTGCCCCGGAACCGAGCACACCCGTGGCATGCCGCGTCCACGGCACATCCCCCACCACGTCCTCGGCACGCGAGAACACCCGCACCGAACGCCCACCCGACACCTCAGGCGCACCCACCACCACCTGAACCTGCACACCACCACGCGCCGGCAGCACCAACGGCGCCTCCAACGTCAACTCCTCCAACACCCCACACCCGACCTGATCCCCCGCCCGAATCGCCAACTCCACAAACCCGGTTTCCGGGAAGACGACGGAGCCCGCGGCAGCGCGGTCGGCGAGCCAGGGGTGACTGCCCACGGCAAGGCGTCCGGTGAACAGCGCACCGTCCGAGTCGGCCAGCATCATCGCCGCGCCCAGCAGCGGGTGATCGGCAGCGTCCAAGCCGATCGAGGCGATGTTCCCGACGGTCGTGCTGCTCTTGATCCAGTAGTGCTGGCGCTGGAAGGGGTAGGTGGGGAGGTCGACGGGCCGGGCGGGGTTGTTGGTGTGGAGGATGGTCCAGTCGACGGTGTGTCCATGGGCCCACAGACGCGCCAGTGCGGTGAAGGCTTCCGCCTGCTCGGGGTGGTTGCGGCGCAGGAGGGGGACGCACAGGGCGGTGGTGTCGTCGTCCAGCACGCTGGAGGTCATTGCGGTCAGGACCGCGTCCGGGCCGACCTCCAGGAACGTGGTGACACCGTCGTCGGCCAGGGTGTGTACGGCGTCGGCGAAGCGGACCGCCTGACGGACATGCTCCACCCAGTACGCGGGCGAGGTGAGTTCACCCACGCCGACGGTACGGCCGGTGACGGTCGAGACCACCGGAATACCCGGCTCGGTGAACGTCAGGCCCGAGACCACCGTGCGGAAGTCGTCGAGCATCGGATCCATGAGGGGTGAGTGGAAGGCGTGGGAGACCTTCAGCAAGGAGGTCTTGCGCCCCCGGCCCCGCAGCTCCTCCACGATCGCGTCGACAGTGTTCCGGGCGCCGGAGATCACGACTGCGCGCGGGCCGTTGACAGCCGCTATAGCCGCATCGGCAGCACCGTCGAGGAGAGCGAGGACCTCGTCCTCGGTCGCCTGGACCGCTGCCATCACCCCACCCTCGGGGAGAGCCTGCATCAGACGACCGCGCGCCGCGACCAGCGCACACGCATCCTCAAGCGAGAACACACCCGCCGCACACGCCGCCGCGATCTCACCCACCGAGTGACCGGCCACCACATCCGGACGCACACCCCACGACCCGGCCAGCCGGAACAACGCCGTCTCCACCGCGAACAGAGCAGGCTGCGCGTACTCCGTACGCTCCAGCAACCCCGCCTCGGCCGAACCATCCTCCGCGAACAGCACTTCCAGCAGCCCGTCGAAGTGCCCGCACACCTCGTCCAGGGCCTGGGCGAACACGGGGAAGGCCTCGTACAGTTCACGGCCCATACCGACCCGCTGCGCACCCTGCCCGGTGAACAGAAAGGCGGTTCTGCCACCCGTACGGGCCACACCCTGCACCAGCCCCGCGGCAGAAGCCTGCCCCGCCAGCGCGGCCAGCCCGGCCACCAGCTCAGTACGGCCGGAACCGGTGATCACTGCACGGTGCTCCAACTGCGCACGCGTCGTCGCCAGCGCCAGCCCCACATCCGCCGGGTCCGGAACATCGTCGCCCCGTACCAGGCCCAGCAACTGCCGCGCCTGCGCCCGCAAACCCTCCGCACTCGCCCCGGAGACGGGCCACAGTACCGGGCCCGCGGCCTCCGGCCGCTCCGGAAGGTCCGTGGCGGCGTGCTCCTCGGACGGGGCCTCTTCGAGGATCACATGCGCATTCGTGCCGCTGATTCCGAAGGACGACACCCCCGCACGACGCGGCCGATCGCTCTCCCAGGACACCGCCTCCGTCAACAACCGGACCTCACCCGCCGACCAGTCCACCTTCGACGACGGCGCATCCACATGCAACGTCCTCGGCAGGATGCCGTTGCGCATCGCCATGACCATCTTGATGATCCCGGCCACACCAGCCGCAGCCTGCGTATGACCCAGGTTCGACTTCACCGAACCCAGCCACAACGGACGCTCCTGCGCGCGATCACGCCCGTACGTCGCCAGCAGCGCCTGTGCCTCGATCGGGTCACCCAGTACCGTGCCCGTACCGTGCGCCTCCACCGCGTCGACCTGATCCGACGACAGACGCGCGTTCGCCAACGCGTCCCAGATGACGCGCTGTTGCGAGGGGCCGTTCGGCGCGGTGAGGCCGTTGCTGGCACCGTCCTGGTTCACAGCGGAACCACGCACCACGGCCAGTACCCGGTGGCCGTTGCGCCGCGCGTCCGAGAGGCGCTCGACCAGGAGCACGCCCACGCCCTCGGACCAACCGGTGCCGTCCGCCGCCTCGGAGAACGCCTTGCAGCGGCCGTCGGCCGCCAGACCGCGCTGCTTGCTGAAGGCGACGAAGGGGTCAGGGGTCGCCATCACGGTCGCGCCGCCCGCGAGCGCGAGGGTGCACTCGCCCTTGCGCAGTGCCTGCATCGCGAGGTGCAGGGCGACCAGCGACGAGGAGCACGCGGTGTCCACCGTCACCGCCGGGCCCTCCAGGCCCAGCACGTAGGAGATACGGCCGGACAGCACGGCCGCGTTGCTGCCGGTGGCCATGTAGGCCTCGGCCTCTTCCGGCAGCTTCAGGTCGAAGTACGTCTGGCCGTTGGTGCCGACGAAGACGCCGATCCGCTCTCCGCGCACCGTGTCGGGCGCGATCCCGCCGCGCTCGAACGCCTCCCAGGTCGCCTCCAGCAGCAACCGCTGCTGCGGGTCCATCGCCAGGGCCTCGCGCGGCGATATGCCGAAGAAGGCCGGGTCGAACTCCGCCGCGTCGTAGAGGAAGCCGCCCTTGCGCGGGTAGTCGGTGCCGTCGCCCTCAGTGGCTCCGGGGCCGGCCGCCGCCGCGTCCTCCGGGGCGGTCGACGCCTCCGGGCCCGGTACGTCGCCGGTGTCCCAGCCGCGGTCCTCGGGGAAGCCTCCGATGGCGTCGCCCCCTTCGGCGAGCAGTTGCCACAGGTCCTCGGGCGAGCGCACGCCGCCGGGCAGGCGGCAGCTCATCGCGACGATGGCGATGGGCTCCTGTTCGGCGTTCTCGATGTCCCGCAGCTGCTGCTTGGTGGCATGCAGGTCCGCGGTGGTCCGCTTGAGGTAGTCGAGCAGCTTCGCTTCGTTCACGTTCGCCATCAGGGCCTCGCGGTGTCTCGTTTCCCGGGAACTGCGCGTGCGGGAGGTTCGGGAAGTGGGGTGGAAGATGAGGGGGCGGTGCAGGGGGTCAGGAGAGCCCGAGTTCCTTGTCGAGGAAGTCGAAGACGTCCTCGGCTGTCGCGGAGTCGAGGCGGTCGGCGACGGAGGGACCGTCCGCCGGTGCCCCGCCGTCCGCGTCGGCGCGCTCGTTGAGCCGGGTGACGAGTTCCTGGAGCCGGTGGCCGATCCGGGTGCGTCGGATCTCCTCCGGCGGGAGGGAATCCGCCACGGATTCGATGCGTTCGAGTTCGGCCAGCACCGGCACTGCGGGCGCCGCTCCGCTCGCGCACAGTTCGCCGTGCAGGTGTCCGGCGAGGACGTCGGGGGTCGCGTAGTCGAACAACAGCGTGGCCGGCAGCTTCAGGCCGGTGACGGTGTTCAGTCGGTTGCGGAACTCGACAGCGGTGAGCGAGTCGAAGCCGAGCTCGTTGAAGGCCCGGCTGGACTGCACCGTGCCGGCGCTTTCGTAGGCGAGGACGAGTGCCACCTGCGTGCGCACGAGGTCCAGTATTTCGCGCCGCTGCTCGCCCTCGGGGAGCGTCGACAGCCGGACGACCAGGTCCGAGGGCGCCTCGGCGGTGCCGACCGGTCCGCCGGTTCCGGCGGTGGCGCCGGCCCGTACCTCGGGGAGGCCGGCGATCAACGAGCTGGGCCGGGTGGCGGTGAACGAGGCCGCGAGCTGCGGCCAGTCGGCGTCGAACACTCCGACGCAGGCCGCCGAGCGGTCCAGGGCCCGCTGGAGGGCCGTCAGGCAGAGGTCGGCGTCCATCGGGGCCAGGCCCCGCCACCAGGAACGGTCCTGTGAAGCGTCCTCGCCCGCCATTCCGCCACCGTCCCAGGGACCCCAGGCCACCGAGGTCGCCGCGAGACCCAGGGCCCTGCGGTGCTGCGCCAGGGCGTCCAGGTAGGCGTTCGCGGCGGCGTAGCTGCCCTGTCCGGCGCTGCCGAGCAGTCCGGCGATCGAGGAGAAGGTGACGAACGCCGTCAGCCCGCGGTCCTTGGTGAGTTCGTGCAGGTGCCGGGCGGCGGCCACCTTGGGACGCAGTACGCCGGCGAGCCGGTCGGGTGTGATGGACTCCAGCACGCCGTCGTCCAGGACACCGGCGGTGTGCATGACCGCGGTCAGCGGCTGGTCCTCGGGCAGGTCGTCGAGGAGTGCGGCCAGGGCCGTGCGGTCGGCGGCGTCGCAGGCGGCCACGGTGACCCGGGCACCGAGCGCGGTCAGTTCCGCCGAGAGCTCGGCGGCGCCCGGTGCCTGCGGGCCACGGCGGCTGGTCAGGACGAGGTGGTCGGCGCCGCCGCGGGCCAGCCAGCGGGCGACGTGCGCACCGAGCGCACCGGTACCGCCGGTGATCAGGACGGTGCCGTGCGGCTGCCAGCGGCCCGGGGGGACGGACTCGCTGCTTCCGTCGGTCCCGCTCGTCTCTTCGGTTCCGCTCGTCTCTTCGGTTCCGGCACGGGCATCGTCCGCGGCGCCGGACTCCGTATCGCCGAACTCCGTATCGCCGACACGGAGTTCCGTACCGCCGATGCTGGTGTCGGCGGGCACCCGCACCAGTCGGCGGCCGAAGGTTCCGGAGGCGCGCACCGCGATCTGGTCCTCCGCGTCGGCGCCCGGCTCACCGCCCGTCCGGCCCGTCCCGCCTGTCAGCACCGAAACCAGTCGGCCCGCCGTGCGGGCGTCGGGCGTCGGCGGGAGATCGACGAGTCCACCCCAGCGCTGCGGCTGCTCCAGGGCGACGACCCTGCCGAGACCCCATACCTGGGCCTGTTCCGGATTCGCCAGTTCCTCCGCACCGCCCACCGCGACGGCGCCGTTGGTCAGGCACCACAGCGGGGCGTCGATCGCCGCTTCGCCCAGGGCCTGGGCGAGCGCGACCGTGGCGGTCAGGCCACGCAGGCCGACGCCATCACCGTCACCACCGTCGTCGTCACCGCCATCGCCATCACCCGTGTCACCGCTTCCGGTGGCGGCGCCCTCGTCGAGGGCGAGGAGGGAAATCACCGCGCGCACGGGGGTGTTCGCGTCGCACGCGGTCCGCAGCCGGTCCGTGAGCGCGGTCCGGGCCGCGCCGGGTCGTGCGGCGTCCGCCAGCTCGGCCGTGTCCAGGGAGAGGTGCCGGTGCTCCGCGCCCCGGCTGCGCAGCGCCTCGCCGAGGCGGTCGGCCCAGAGCCGGGCGGCCGGTCCCTCCGGGACCACGACGAGCCAGGTGCCGGTGGCCGCGGCCGTGTCCGGGGCGGGTTCGGTGAGGGGCTGCCAGTCGATCCGGTAGCTCCAGGCGTCGGCCGTCGCCTCCTTGACCCGGCGGGCGCGCCAGGACCCGAGCAGCGGCAGCACCGCGTCCAGGGCGTCCTGCTGGGCGTCGGTCTCCGCGTGCAGGGCCGTGGCGAGCGTGGCGGTGTCGGCGCGCTCCACCGCGTCCCAGAAGGCCGAGTCGGCCGCGCCGCCGGCCGCGGACCGGGGGGCCGGTCCCGAGCCGTCGGCGGCGCCGTCCTCCCACCAGTAGCGCTGCCGCTGGAACGGGTAGGTGGGCAGCTCCACCCGCTGCCCGCCCCAGCTCTCGGCGACCGCGTGCCAGTCGACGGCCGTGCCGCGTACGTGGAGTTCGGCCAGCGCGGTGGTCAGCGTCCGCGGTTCGGGCCGGTCGGCGCGCAGCACCGGTACGAACGCCGGGCCCGCGGGGCCGCCGGTGGAGGGCGGGTCCAGCGGGTCGGCGCCGTCCGTCGCACATTGGCGGGCGAGGGCGGTGAGGGTGGCACCGGGGCCCAGTTCGACGAAGGTGCTGACGCCGAGCTGGCGGAGGGTGGCGATGCCGTCGCTGAACCGGACCGTCTCCCGTGCGTGCCGCACCCAGTATTCGGCGGAGGTCAGCTCTCCTTCCCCGCAGAGTTTTCCGGTGAGGTTGGAGACGACCGGGATACGCGGGGCGGTCATCGGGAGGCCGGCGACGACCTTCCGGAAGTCCGCGAGCATCGGGTCCATCCGAGGCGAGTGGAAGGCGTGGCTGACGCGCAGCCGTGACGTCTTGCGCCCCTGTTCCCGCAGTTGTCCGGCGGCCCGTAGCACGGCGTCCTCGTCGCCCGAGAGCACCAGGGCCGTCGGGCCGTTGACGACCGCGACCTCCAGTCGCTCGCCGAGGAGGGGCCGCACGTCGTCCTCGGACGCCTCGACGGCGACCATCGCGCCGCCCTCGGGCAGGGCCTCCATCAGCCGGGCCCGGGCGGCCACCAGTGTGCACGCGTCGGACAGGGTGAACACGCCCGCGACGTGTGCCGCGGCGATTTCCCCGATCGAGTGGCCGATCAGCAGGTCGGGACGGACGCCCCAGCCCTCCAGCAGCCGGAACAGCGCCACTTCGACGGCGAAGAGCGCGGCCTGCGCGCTGCCCGTACGGTTGAGCCGTTCCGCCTGTTCCGCTCCCGGCTCGTCCCCGTGGCTCCACATCACCTCGCGGACCGGCGTGTCGAGCTGCGGGTCCAGTGCGTCGCAGACGGTGTCCAGTGCTGCCGCGAACGCGGGCTGTGCCGCGTACAGGTCCTGTGCCATGCCCAGGCGTTGGGCGCCCTGGCCACTGAACATGAACGCGGTCCGGGCACCGGTCCCCTGCGGTGTGCCGCGCACCAGTCCGGCGATGTCGTCACCGGCGGCCAGCGCGTCCAGTCTGCGCAGCAGGCCGTCCCGGTCGTCGGCGACGACAACGGCCCGGTGGTCGAAGGTGGCGCGGGTGGTGGCGAGCGAGAACGCTACGTCGGCGGCGCTCACCGGTCGCCGGTCCTCGATCCCGGCATCGCTCGCGGCCTCGCTCGCGTCCTCGCTCGCGGTCCCGGTCCGGTCCTGATGTGCAGGGGTGGCAGTGAGGTGTGTGCGCAGCCGACCCGCCGTCTCCCTCAGCGCCCGGTCGTCGCGCGCCGACAGCAACCACGGGAGAGTCCGCGGAACGTCGTCGGCGAGCGGGGACGGAGCGGCTTCGGCGGGCCCTTCGTCTTCGGGCCCTTCGTCTTCGGGCCCTTCGCCTTCGGGCCGGGTGTCGGCGGGCGCCTCCTCGATGATGATGTGCGCGTTGGTGCCGCTCAGGCCGAACGAGGAGACGCCCGCCCGGCGCGGGCCGTCGCTGTGCCATGCCACCGGTTCGGTCAGCAGCCGTACGTTGCCGGCCGACCAGTCGACCTTCGGCGTCGGCTCGTCCACGTGCAGGGTGCGGGGCAGCGTGCGGTGCTTGATCGCCTGCACCATCTTGATGATGCCGCTGACACCGGCGGCGGCCTGCGCGTGGCCCATGTTGGATTTGATGGATCCGAGCCAGAGGGGGTGGTCGGTGGGGCGGTTGTGTCCGTAGGTGGCGATGAGTGCCTGGGCTTCGATGGG
>NZ_JBSFWT010000156.1:0-8919 GCF_053594975.1 Streptomyces sp. NPDC002537 | reverse complement strand
GGCGAGGGCGGTCATGGCGCCGCAGGCGGAGTGTCCGCAGACGACGATGTCGGTGACGCCCAGTGCGGCGACGGCGTACTCGATGCTGGCCGCGATGCCGTCGGTGCGGGGTGCGTAGGCGGGTACGAGGTTGCCGGCGGTGCGGATGACGAACAGCTCGCCCGGTTCGCTGCCGGTGATCAGTTCCGGCACCACGCGGGCGTCCGAGCAGCTGATGAACAGTGTCGTCGGCCGGTGGGTGGTCGCCAGGTGGGCGAAGAGCTCCGCCTTGGCCGGGAAGACTTCCCGCCGGAACCGCGCGAGGCCCTCGGAGAGGTGGTGCATGGTCACTCCCTTCGGTGATGCCGGCCCGTCGGGCTGACGAGATCCACCATGCACGACCTGCACCTATAGAGTCCAAGACGTGGTAGCCATGATTCCTATCGATGTGGTCTATGGTCGGGGGTATGGCTCTGGAACTCCGTCATCTGCGCTACCTGCTCGCCGTCGCCGAACACGGCAACTTCACCCGTGCCGCCGAGGACCTGCACATCTCCCAGCCCACCCTGTCCCAGCAGATCAAACAGCTGGAGCGGACCGTGGGCAGCCAGCTCCTGGACCGCACCGGCCGCACCGTACGGCTCACCGACGCCGGCGAGGTCTACGTCCACCACGCCCGCCGCGCCCTGCGCGACCTGGCCACCGCCGAACGCGCCGTCCACGACGTGCAGGACCTCTCCCGCGGCACCCTGCGGCTGGCCGTGACGCCGACCTTCACGGCCTACCTCGTCGGCCCCCTGGCCGCGGAGTTCCACGCCCGGCACCCCGGCATCACCCTCGACGTCAAGGAGATGACCCAGGGCCGCATCGAAGCGGCCCTGCTGGCCGACCAACTCGACCTGGGCATCGCCTTCGACGGCCCCCACCCGCCCGGCATCGAGGCGACCGCCCTGTTCACCGAGACCCTCGGTCTCGTCACCGGTGTCGACCTGCCCCGCCCGCTGCCCGTACGGGAACTGGCCGGGCGCCGACTCGCCCTGCTCAGCGAGGACTTCGCCACCCGGGGCCACGTCGACGCCTACTTCGCCGCGCACCGGGTGCGGCCCGAGGTCGTGGTGGAGGCCAACTCCATCCAGGCGCTCACCGAGATCGTCCAGCGCACCCCGCTGGCCACCGTGCTGCCCGACGCCATCACCCACGACCACCCCCGGCTGACCCCCGTCCCCCTCGAACCCGCCCTGCCCGCCCGCACCGTCACCCGGCTGCGGCGCGAGGGCGGCTACCGGAGCGCGGCCGCACTCGCCTTCGCCCGCGTCCTCCAGGACGTCGTCCGCTCCCGCGGCTACGCCGCCGCCTGAACGGGCGGCCTGCCTCATGCGTCCAGGACGGCCAGGTCCAGCCGCCGCAGCCGGGCGGGGTCGGCGAGCACCTCGGCCAGCCCCTGCTCCGGCGGGCCGACTTCGGGGACCTCGCGCTGCCCAACCGCGTGGTGATGGCGCCGATCACACGGGCCCGCGCGACCAACTCCGGGCTGGTGCCGACGGAACTGCACGCCGCCTACTACGGTCAGCGGGCCGGTGCGGGCCTGATCGTCACCGAGGGGACCTGGGTCAGCGAGCGGGCGGTCGGCTTCGTCAACGTGCCGGGCATCCACAGCGAGGAGCAGGTCGAGGGGTGGCGGCGGGTCACCGATGTGGTGCACGCGCTCGGCGGCCGCATCGTCCTGCAGCTCTGGCACACCGGCGCCGCCTCGCACCCCGATCACCTCGGGGGCGAGCTGCCCATGGGGCCGTCGGCGGTCGACCCGCGTGAGATGTCGTTCACTTCGGACGGGTTCAAGGAGACGGTCACTCCCAGGGAGATGACCGTCGCGGACATCGGGGCGACGGTCGCGGAGTACGGCGCGGCCGCGGCGGGCGCCCGGCGCGCGGGGTTCGACGGGGTCGAGATCCACGCCGTCGGCCCGTACCTGATCCCGCAGTTCCTCAACCCGCGCCTGAACCGCCGCACCGACGCGTACGGCGGGGACCGCGCGGGCCGTCGCCGTCTGCTGCTGGAGATCCTCGACGCGGTCGCCGACCCGTGGCACGGGCGGCGCGTCGGCGTCCGCCTGTCGCCGTACTGGACCGCCGGGGACCGGTTCGTCCCCGACGAGGAGACGCTCGCCGACCACGACGAGCTCGTGGCGGAGCTCGACGAGCGCCCCGTCGCCTATCTGCACCTGCGCGGACGGGACCTGGCCGCGCCCGGGGCCGCCCCCGACTTCGGCGCGTTCGCCCGCTACCGGCGGCTGTTCCACGGCCCGTTGATCGCGAACGGCGGCTTCGGCCAGGCGTCCGGGAACGCCGTCATCGAGGCGGGGCTCGCCGACGCCGTGGGGTTCGCGACCCACTTCATCGCCAACCCGGACCTCGTCACCCGGTTCGCGCTGGGACGCGAACCGGCGACCGGGGACCGGGACACGTACTACGCCGGGGGCGCGGGCGGTTACGTCGACTACCCCGTCAGCGGTTGGCAGGACTGACGAGGGCCGGGGTCCGGGCGGGTGCCTATGACCACCGTGGCGTAGAGGTCGTCGCACGTCGTCACCCGGGTGGCCAGCCCGGCCCCGGTGAACGCCGCGACCGTGCACGGGGCCTGCCGCTCGCTCGTCTCGACCAGGAGATGCCCCCCCGGCGCCAGCCAGCGCCGCGCGGCCGCGGCGACGCGGCGCTGGATGTCGAGGCCGTCCGAGCCGCCGTCGAGGGCGACCTGCGGCTCGTGGTCGCGGGCCTCGGGCGGGAGCAGCCCGATCGCGTCGGTGGGCACGTACGGCGCGTTGGCCACGAGGACGTCGACGCGGCCGCGCAGCGCGGCGGGCAGCGGTTCGTAGAGGTCGCCCTCGTAGACCCGGCCCGCCTCGCCGATGTTGCGGCGGGCGCACCGCACGGCGGCGGGGTCGATGTCGGCGGCGTACAGCTCGATGCCGGCCACGGCCGCGGCGAGCGCGGCGCCGACCGCGCCCGAGCCGCAGCACAGGTCCACGACCACGGGAGCGGGGCCGGTGGCCAGCGCGGCGGCCCGGTCGACGAGGTGTTCCGTGCGCCGCCGGGGCACGAAGACACCGGGGTCGACGGCTATGCGCAGACCGTGGAACTCCGCCCAGCCGAGGACGTGTTCGAGCGGCAGGCCGGCGGCCCGCCGCTCGACCATGGCGTCGAGATCGTCCGGTGTACGGGCGGTGGAGAGGAGCAGTTCCGCCTCGTCCTCGGCGAAGACACAGCCGGCGGCGCGCAGCCTGGTGACGACGGAGGCGCGGGAAGAAGCGGGGGAAACGGTGGAGAGAGCGGCAGACATGAGAGCCTTTCGGGATACCGAAGGGCGCTCTCGCGGCTCACCCGCGTGGGGTGGGCCGTACGGTCATGAGGAGAGAGCACCCGACCTGAACAGCGGTAATGGGTCTCACCTCCTCGGAACGTGCTCCTGCTGGGACCGTCACCATACCCGATGCTCAGGGGGTCGGCCTCTCGATCAGGCGGCGCAGGGAAGCGGCCATGCTCACCGCGAAGTCCTCGCGGGCGGAGGGTTCGAGGAGCTCCAGCGACAGGTACGGATTGAGGTCCTCCAACTCCACCAGGAGGAGCTCGCCACCGGGGGCGCGGCAGGCGTCCACGCGCTGGATGCCGTGCTCGATGTCGTTCCAGTCGACGAAGCGCTGGGCGAAGGCCAGGTCGGCGGCGGTCGGTTCATAGGTCTCCAGCTCCCAGCGCCGGTCCGGCCGGGGCGCGTGGAGGGCGTACTGGAACTCCCGGTCGACGAAGTAGAAGGACACCTCGTACGCGAAGTGGATGCGCGGCTGCACGAGGACGCCGTCGTACCTCAGCTCCGGCAGCCGGTCCCGGGGGACGAATTCCAGGCCGATGGAGTCCGCGCCGAGCTTGGGCTTCACCACGTACTCGGCCGCCTCCGGCAGGCGGTCGAGGTCTTCGGGGCGGTCGACGGTGGGGATGACCGGGTAGCCGGCGGCGCTCAGGTCGAGGAGGTACTGCTTGCCGGCCATGTCGGCCTTGCCCGAAAGCTGGTTGTAGACGCGCACGCCGTGCTTCTCCGCGAGCGCGCGGAAGGTGTCGTACTCCGCCTGGTAGTTCAGCACCGGACCGCTGTTGCGGACCACGACCGCGTCGTACCCCGCCATCAGGGCGGCCGCGTCCAGGGGGTGGCACAGGGCGATGTCGAACTCCCGGCGGAGGCGGTTCGAGAGCTGGATGTCCTCGTCGCAGTAACGGCGGCCGCGCGCCTCGTAGGCGAGGTCGGTGACGTAGAGGACACGGTGGCGGTGTGCGGGCATGGTTCCCCCGGTGGTACGTATGGTTCTGTCAACGTACCTGGTCGGAGGCGCCGAGCCGGGCGTGGACCGGACCCCGGCGGCGGGGCCGCGGCGCTCAGGCGCCGTACGGGCGGGCGGCGCGCGCCTCGCGCAGGGAGACGGCCCACCAGCCGAGCTGGTCCAGCATGACCTTCACCGCGCCCGCGGCCGCGGCCCCGTCCGCCTCGTCCAGATGGGCGCCGTCCTCGTCGAACTTGCCCCAGGGGCTGTGGAAGCTGACCGTCTCGCGGATCGTCACCGCGTGCAGCTCCGCGAAGACCGGCCGCAGGTGCTCGACCGAGCGCAGACCGCCGGAGAGACCGCCGTACGAGATGAACGCGACCGGCTTGGCGCGCCACTGGGTGTAGTGCAGGTCGATGAGGTTCTTGAGGGACGCGGGGTAGCTGTGGTTGTACTCCGGGGTCAGGACGACGTAGGCGTCGGCCTGTTCCAGTCGCGGCGTCACCGCGGCGAGGGCGGCGGCGGCCTCCGGGCCCGGCTGCTTGGACAGGTCCAGCGGCAGCGGGTGGTGGGCGAGGTCGATGACGTCGACCTCGACGTCGCCGCGCTCCGCGACCTGCTTCGCGAACCACTTGGCGACCGTGGGGGCGAAGCGGCCCTCACGGGTGGAAGCGACGATGACGGCCAGGCGGTAGGTGTCCTCGGACATGGATGGTTCCCCCGGATTCGGTCGGTGCCGGTGGGTCACCGGCGGGCTGTCGAGAAGAGCATGCAACCTCAAGTCGACTTGAGGTCAAGGGGCGGTCAGAAGACGTCCGGGCACCAGGGCCGCCGCGCCGTACGGAACAGCGTGTCCGCGAGCGCCACCACGCCCGGCCGCTCCTCGTCGACCCGCCCCAGCGCGGCCAGCCGCGCGGCGGACTCGTCGCCCAGGGTTAGGGAGCCCAGCTCGCCGACGCCCAGCGCCAGTTCGGCCGGCCGTCCGGTGGGCGCGCAGCGTGTGCCGTCCGGCCCGGCCTCCAGCAGGAACCGCCCACCAGCCAGGCCATCCGGGTCCGTGACGTCGAGGACGAGGGAGCCGGACGAGGCGTATGCGCGGGCCGTCAGCAGCGCCGGTATGTCGAGGGGCCGCAGCCACAGGAAGTCGGCGTGGGTGACGAGGCGGGCCGCGCGCGGATCGGGCAGCAGCAGCGGGAGGACGTCGTCGGGCGCGCGGTGCCCGGTACGGACCCGGGTGATCCAGTCGACCGACAACAGGAAGCGCCACAGGGCGCGTTCGGCGGCCGGGGTCACCGCGACGAGGTCGAGCACGGTCACCGCGCACTGGGGGAGCTTGCTCTCCCACGTGTCGTCGGGCGTGTACGCGAGGAAGCCGTCGACGGAGCCCTCGGGGGAGCGGTACAGGACGTAGTACGGCTCCTGCCAGGGGATGTCGTTCGGGAGCTCGCCGGTGGTCGTCAGCCACCAGCGTTCGGTGCGGTCGACGGCGCCGTGCTGCCGGGCGCGGAACCGCTCGTACAGCCCGGGGCCGAGCGCGCGGACGTCGGAGGGGTCCGCGAAGTCGACACGGCCGCCGTCCTCGGGACCCGAGTAGCGCCGGTCGAGGCCGGTGCGGGCCACCTCGACCTCCCAGTCCGTGACCCAGGCGGCCGGGCCGAAACCGTAGCGGCCGTAGATCGGGTACTCGGCGGCGACCAGAGTCGCGGCGGCGGCACCGCGCTCCTTGGCGGCCCGCAGATCGGCGGCCATCATCCGGCTGAGCAGGCCGCGCCTGCGGTGGGTGGGGGAGACGGTGACGTTGCTGACCGCGTTCACGACGGTGTCCGCGCCGCCGGGGAGGGTGAGCCGCTGGTCGAAGCTGCGGTACGTGGCGACGCAGCGGCCACCGTCGAACGCGCCGTGCGCGCGGTCGCGCGCGATGACCGGGGCGCGCCACTCGATCTCTTCCTTGGTGACCGCCGGGGGGCGGAGAAAACCGGTGCGGAGGGCCAGGGACCACTCGTGGAGGTCCTGCTCGGTGACTGCGCGGATGTCTGGAGCCATGGCCGGACCGTAGGCGCTGGCCGCGCGGGGTGCATGTGGTTTTCGGGGTGCCCACCGTTGGCGGCCTGCGGCCGCGTCCTCAATCTCCCCCAGCTACCGCTGGGAGGTGCCCCCAGGACGGGCTGAAAATTCAGCCCGTCCGGCGTTTGAGGACACCGCGCGGAGCGCGGTCGGGGGTCTGGGGGTCTCCCCCTCACGCGGCGGAGCCGCACATCGACACTGCGGGAAGGGGCGGGGCTGGGGAAAAGCCCGCCGCAGGCGGATCAGAACGTCGCGCGGATCTCGCCCACCGGGTGGCCCCCGCCGAGGAGCGGCGCCGCGGCGATGCGGGACACCGCCGGGACGTCGACGCCGAGCATCGACAGGGCCCGGGCCAGGACCGGGCCCGTGGCACGGAGCGCGCCGTCGTCGATCTTGAAGGCGAGCGCCCGGCCGTCCGGCAGGGCCACCGCCTGCACTGCCTCCGCGCCCATCTTCGACAGCGTCCCCGGCACCTCCCGCATCAGCCACGTGTCGGGACGGCGCGTGCCCGCCACGTACTCCGGGTGGGCCCGCATCGCGTCCGCGACGCGGCGCTCCGGCGTGCCCGGCTCGGCGAGGACGAAGCCGCGGAAGGCGCGGGCCAGACCCGTCAGGGAGATGGCCATCAGGGGCGCGCCACAGCCGTCCGTACCCACGTGGGAGACGCGCTCGCCGCTCGTCTCCTCGACGACCTCGAGGGCGAGCCGCTGGAGCGGGTGGTCGGCGTCGAGGTAGGAGTCCACGGGCCAGCCGTTGACGGCACAGGCGGCGATCATGGCGGTGTGCTTGCCGGAGCAGTTCATGGTGACGCGGTCGCGCACATGCCCGGCGGCCAGGTAGAGCTCCGCCTCCTCGGGGTCGAGGGGCAGGTCCGGCGGGGTCTGCAGGGCGTCCTCCGCGATGCCGAACTCCCCGAGCATCGTCCGTACGAGATCGCGGTGGAAGGTTTCTCCGGAGTGGCTGGCCGCGGCCAGTGCCAGGCGCTCCCCGGAGAGCTCCAGGCCGGCCCGCAGCACGGCGGCGGCCTGCATCGGCTTGTTCGCGGAGCGCGGGTAGACGGGGGCGGACACGTCGCCCAGGGCGAGCTCGACGCTGCCGTCGGCCGCCAGGATCACCAGCGAACCACGGTGGTGGCCCTCGACGAAGCCGGAGCGTACGACCTCGGCGAGGACCGGGGGTATGCCGACGGTGTCAGCGGCGGGGGACTCAAGGGTCGAGGAGGTCATCGTCGGCCTTCCGGGGGAGGTGGTGCGGACCGCCCCCCGGAGGGTCACGAGAGGAGGTCGTCGACTTGCGCTTCCCCTTCACGGTACCTGCGGGCGATCTCGGCACTGCAATCGTCGGCCGTCCGCTGCAGGCCCTGGCGGCGCACCGACACCTGGCGTTCGTACGCCTCCAGGCGGCGCTTGCCCTCGCGCAGTTCGTGGTCGGTGCGGGCGCCCAGGTCCGACAGCTCCACCTCCGACAGCATGTCCTCGGCGAGCCGCCGGAACTCCGCGCTGTGCGGGGTGCCCAGCGTCACATGGCGGGCGGAGGAACGCTGTGCGGACGGCCCGTCGGCGAGGATCTCCGACAGGCGCTCCACGACGAGCCGGGCCATCACCGGGGACTCCGGCGAGGCGCGCCGCGCCAGCTCCGCCCGCAGGATGTCGACGCGGCCCTGGAGCAGCCGCCGCACATAGCTGAGGTCCGCCTCGTCCCGTTGGGCGTCTCTGCGCAGCGTGCGCAGCTCCGGGAGGCTCAGCAGGCCCAGTCCCCGCCCGGGGACGTCCGCCAGCCGTCCCGCGCGCTGGCTCGGCGGCCGGGGGTGCACGCTGTCCGCTGTCTTGAGCATGGGACCGTCCTCAATGGGTGTGGTCATGAGCTTCCGTTCCCCTCGGGCGGTGTTGCTTCCGGGTCACGTTGCCCGCATCGAGCACCGCCTGCACGCATGGTGCCACTGTGTGACGCCGGGGCGCAGGGGCTCTCCGCCCGAACAGCCCTGGATGGACGCAGGGCATCATGGTCCATATGCGTGCAGTGGTGCAGAGGGTGGACGGGGCGGCCGTCGTCGTGGACGGCGAGACCGTCGGCGAGATCATCGGACAGGGCCTGTGCGTCCTTGTCGGAGTGACGCACGAGGACACCGTGGAGAAGGCCGCGCAGCTGGCCCGCAAGCTGTGGTCGCTGCGGATTCTGGAGGACGAGAAGTCCTGCTCCGATGTGGGCGCGCCGCTTCTCGTGATCTCCCAGTTCACTCTCTACGGTGACGCGCGGAAGGGGCGGCGGCCTACGTGGAACGCGGCGGCGCCCGGCGGCTTGGCCGAGCCGCTCGTGGCCGAGGTCGTCTCCCGGCTTCGTGCGCTGGGGGCACGGGTGGAGACGGGCCGCTTCGGGGCGGACATGAAGGTGTCCCTCACCAACAACGGGCCGTTCACGGTCCTGGTGGAGGTCTAGCTCCGGCTGCGGGCCGGTTCGCACGGGGCTGCGCCCCGGACCCCGCAACACGGCTTCGCCGCGTTGTCCTCAAACGCCGGACGGGCTGGATGTGCGGACCATGGCTCTTCGGCCTGCGGCCCGCACAATTCAGC
>NZ_JBSFWT010000155.1:0-9032 GCF_053594975.1 Streptomyces sp. NPDC002537 | reverse complement strand
CAACCGCCACAGACCCTCCGGAGACGACACCCCACCCGGGAACCGGCACGCCATCCCCACAATCGCCACCGGCTCATCCACCACACCCGACACCGACACCGGCACCACCGGGGCCACCACACGCCCCACACCCAGAACCTCCGACCGCAGAAAACCCGCCAACGCCAACGGAGTCGGATAGTCGAAGACCAAGGTGGCGGGCAGCCGGAGGCCGGTTGCCGCGTTGAGGCGGTTGCGGAGTTCGAGCGCGGTGAGGGAGTCGAAGCCGAGCTCCTTGAACGGGCGGCTCGCTTCCACCGTCTCCGTGCCGGAGTGCCCGAGTACGGTCGCTACGCGGCCGCGCACCAGCTCCAGCAGGAAGCGCAGTTGTTCGTCGTCGGGCTTCCCGGCGAGGCTGCGGAGCAGTCCGTCCGCGTCGTCGCCGTTCCCGGCCGCGCGGCGCGCGGTGGTCCGGATCAGGGAGCGGTGCACCGGCAGGAGTTCACCGGCCGCCGCCTGTGCGCGCAGGGCCGCGAGGTCGAGGCGGCTGACGACGAGGGCCGCGTCGTCGTCCTCGGCGGCACGGGCGGCGTCGAACAGGGCCAGTCCCTGTTCCGAGGACATGCGCGCCACCCCCATGCGGAGATAGCGGGCCACGTCGGTGTCGTCCAGGTGGCCGGTCAGCTCGCTGGTGCGGGCCCAGTAGCCCCAGATCAGGGAGAGGGCGGGGAGTCCCGCACTACGGCGGTGCCGGGCGAGCGCGTCGAGGAAGGCGTTGGCTGCCGCGTAGTTGGCCTGCCCCGGGTTGCCGAGCGTTCCGGCCATCGAGGAGAAGAGGACGAACGCCGACAGGTCGAGGTCACGGGTCAGCTCGTGCAGGTTGACGGCCGCGTCGGCCTTCGGGCGCAGTGCCCGTTCGAGGCGGTCCGGGGTGAGTGCCGGTATCAGCCCGTCGTCGAGCGCGCCCGCCGCGTGGATCACGGCGGTCAGCGGGTGCTCGGCGGGGATGTCCGCGAGCAGGGACGCGAGCGCGTCCCGGTCCGCCGCGTCACAGGCCACGATGTCGACGGCCGCCCCGGCCGCCGTGAGCTCTTGCACCAACTCGGCGGCCCCGTCGGCCTCCAGGCCACGGCGGCTTGTCAACAGCAGGTTCCGCACACCGTGTTCGGCGACCAGATGCCGGGCCAGCAACCCGCCCAGCGTGCCCGTACCACCGGTGATCAGCACCGTGCCGTCGGTGGCGAGCGGCGCGGGGTCGCCGGACGTACGGAGCGCGCGCACGAGGCGGGGTGTCAGTACGGCGCCCTCGCGCACGGCCACTTGTGTCTCGGCCGCGGCCAGGGCGGCTGTGACGGCGTCCCGCACCGAGGTGGGGCCGTCGGGGTCGTCGGTGTCGACGAGCAGGAAGCGGCCGGGGTGCTCGGACTGGGCGGAGCGGATCAGGCCCCAGAGGGAGGCGTGCACCAGGTCGGCGACGTCCTCGCCGGGGCGGGTGGACACCGCGTTGTGGGTGACGACGGCCAGCCGGGATCCGGCGAGCCGGTCGTCGGCCAGCCATGTCCGGACGAGTTCCAGCGCCCGGCCGGTCGCTTCGCGTACGAGGCCGGGCAGGTCGCCGTCGATACGGTGCGGGGTGGTTTCGAAGGTGGCGATGACGGTGTCCGGGACGGGTGCCGATCCGTCGTCGAGCCGGGCCAGCAGGGCCGGCAGGCCGTCGGGGCCGACGGTCGCCCAGCCGCTGGTGTCCGTGCCGGGGGCCGTGGTCGACAGGGGGAGCCAGTCGAGGCGGAAGAGGGCGTCGCGTGTCGGGTCGTCGGCCGGCCGCAGCCGCTCGGGGGCGATCGGGCGCAGGACGAGCGTCTCGACCTCGGCGACGGGCATGCCCGTCGTGTCCGCGACGGTCACCGATACCGTGTTCTCACCCGCCGGGCGGACCCGGACGCGGAGCTTGGTGGCGCCCACGGCGTGGAGCGTGACACCGGACCAGGTGAACGGCAGGCGCAGTTCGCCGGTGCCCGGCCCGTCGAGGAGGGCGGCCGGGTGGAGGGCCGCGTCCAGGAGCGCGGGGTGGAGGCCGAACCGTGCGGCGGCCTGCTCATGTTCGTCGGGCAGGGCCACTTCCGCGTAGAGGTCCTCGCCGACGCGCCAGGCCGCGCGCAGGCCCTGGAACGCGGGCCCGTAGCCGTAGCCCGTGTCGGCGACGCGCTCGTAGAAGTCCTCCACCGGGACGGGCTGCGCGCCGGCGGGCGGCCAGGTGGTCAGCGCGTCGGAGGCGGGCGTCCGCGTGACGGCGAGTACGCCGGTGGCGTGCCGGAGCCACGGGGCGTCGGCGTCCTCGGGGCGGGAGTGGATGTGCAGTTCGCGGCGGCCGTCGCCGTCGGGGGCGCCGACGGAGAGCTGTACGTGCACGCCGCCGTGCTCGGGCAGGGCGAGCGGCGCTTCGAGCGTCAGCTCGTCCACGCGCGCACAGCCCACTTCGTCGGCGGCGCGCAGGGCCAGCTCGACGAAGGCGGCGCCCGGTACGAGGACCGTGCCGAGGGCGGTGTGGTCGGCGAGCCAGGGGTGGCTCTGGAGCGACAGCCGCCCGGTGAGCAGCAGTTGGTCGGCGCCCGCCACCTGGACAGCGGCACCGAGCAGTGGGTGGTCGGCGGCGCCGAGCCCGAGTCCTGTGGCGTCGGCCACGGCGAGGGAGCCGGACTCCAGCCAGTAGCGCTTGTGCTGGAAGGCGTACGTGGGCAGGTCGAGCAGCCGCCGGGCGCCGCTGCCCGCGAAGACGGCGGTCCAGTCGACCGGGAGACCGTGCGCATAGCCGTCGGCGAGGGAGGTCAGGAAGCGCTCGGGACCGCCCTCGTCACGCCGCAGGGTGCCCAGCGCGACGGCGTCCGCGCCGGAGTCCTCGAAGGTCTCCTGCAGACCCACCGTCAGAACGGGGTGGGCGCTGGACTCGACGAACAGGCCGAAACCGTCGGCGAGAAGAGTACGCACGGTGTCGTCGAAGCGGACGGTCTGACGGAGGTTGGTGTACCAGTACTCGGCGTCCAGCTCCGTGGTGTCGATCAGAGCGCCGGTCACCGTCGAATAGAAGGGAATGTCACCACGACGCGGCTCGATCCCCTCCAGAGCGCTGATGACCTGCTCGCGGATCGATTCCACCTGTGCGGAATGCGACGCGTAGTCCACGGCGATACGACGGGCCCGCACCCCGTCCGCCTCGCACGAGGCGAGCAGTTCGTCGAGTGCCTCGGGCTCACCCGAAACCACCGTCGACGACGGCCCGTTGACGGAGGCAACGGAAACCCGCTCGCCCCAACGCCCGATAAGCCCCCGCGTCCGCTCGGCAGGCAGCGGAACGGACACCATCCCGCCCCGGCCGGAAAGACCCTCGGCAATCGCACGAGCCCGCAGCACCACAACCCTCGCCGCGTCCTCCAACGACAGCGCGCCCGACACCGCGGCAGCCGCGATCTCACCCTGACTGTGACCGATCACCGCGGCAGGCTCCACACCCACCGACCGCCACAGCGCCGCCAACGACACCATCACCGCCCACAACGCGGACTGCACCACCTCCACGTCGTCGAGCGAAGGCGCGCCCTCACCGCCCCGCACCACGTCGGCCACCGACCAGTCGACATACGCGCTCAGCGCCGCATCACACTCCGCCAACCGACCCGCGAACACCGGCGACGACTCCAACAACCCCGCCGCCATACCCACCCACTGCGACCCCTGACCCGGAAACACGAAGGCCACCCGGGAGACGCCGGAGCGCACGGTGCCGGAGAGGGTCTCGGGCGCGGGGGTGCCGTCGGCCAGGGCCGTCAGCCCGGCGAGGGCGCTCTCGCGGTCCGTGGCAAGCACCACGCCCCGGTGCTCCAGCGCCGCGCGCGTCGAGGCCAGCGACCAGCCCAGGTCCGTGGTGTCCAGCACGGGCGCGGCCTGCACCAGGGCGGTCAGGCGGCGTGCCTGTGCGCGCAGCGCGTCCTGGGTCCTGCCGGACAACACCCAGGGCACTAGGGGAAGTTCGAGGCGCCGTTCGTCCGGATCTGCGGGGGCGGCCGTGGGGTCCGTGAGATCCGTGGTCGCGTTGTCCGGCTGCGGCGCCTCCTCGATGATCACGTGGGCGTTGGTGCCGCTGATGCCGAAGGACGAGACACCGGCCCGGCGGGGGCGGCCGTTGCGCTTCCACTCCATCGGCTCGGTCAGCAGCCTGACCGCTCCGCTGCCCCAGTCGACGTGCGGTGTCGGTGCGTCCACGTGCAGGGTGCGCGGCAGGGTGTCGTTCTGGAGGGCCAGCACCATCTTGATGACGCTGACGATGCCCGCGGCGTGTGCGGTGTGCCCGAGGTTGGACTTGATGGACCCCAGCCACAGGGGCCGGTCCTCGGCGCGTGCCTTCCCGTACGTCGCGAGCAGCGCCTGTGCCTCGATCGGGTCGCCCAGCGTGGTGCCCGTGCCGTGTGCTTCGACCGCGTCGACCTCGTCCGCCGACAGCTGGGCACTGGCGAGCGCGGCGCGGATGACGCGCTGCTGCGAGGGGCCGTTGGGGGCGGTCAGACCGTTCGACGCGCCGTCCTGGTTGAGGGCGGAGCCGCGGACGACGGCCAGGACCTTGTGCCCGTTGCGGCGGGCGTCCGAGAGCCGCTCGACAAGCAGGGTGCCCACGCCCTCGGACCAGGAAGTGCCGTCCGCCGCCGCGGCGAACGCCTTGCAGCGGCCGTCGAGCGCCAGCCCGCGCTGGCGGCTGAAGTCGACGAACACCCAGGGCGTCGGCATGACGGCGACGCCACCGGCCACGGCCAGCGAGCACTCCCCCGAACGCAGCGACCGCACCGCCATGTGCAGCGCGACCAGGGACGACGAGCAGGCGGTGTCGACGGTGATGGCCGGACCCTCGAGCCCGAGGCTGTACGAGACCCGGCCGGAGACGACGCTGACGAAGGAGCCGGTGCCGGTGTAGCCCTCGACGCCGTCGGGCACGCGCTGCATGTTCGTGAGGTAGCCGGTGCCCGCCGCGCCGACGAAGACGCCCGTCCTGCTGCCTTTCAGAGAAGTGGGGTCGATGCCCGCGCGCTCGAAGACCTCCCAGGAGGATTCGAGGACCAGCCGCTGCTGCGGGTCCATCGCGAGGGCTTCGCGCGGCGATATGCCGAACAGTTCGGCGTCGAAGTCGGCGGCCTGCGCAAGGAATCCACCCTTGCGCAGATACGTTTTTCCGGCCGCGTCCGGGTCGGGGTCGTAGATGCCTTCGTTGTCCCAGCCGCGGTCGGTCGGGAAGTCCGTGATCGCGTCGGTGCCGGTCTCCAGCAGCCGCCACAGGTCCTCCGGCGAGGCGACGTCCCCGGGGAAACGGCACGCGACGCCGACGATGGCGATCGGCTCGTTCTCGCGGTCCTCGACCTCGCGCAGACGTTGACGAGTCTCGTGCAGGTCAGCTGCCACGCGCTTCAGGTAGTCAACCAGCTTGTCGTCGTTCGTCATCCGACGCGGTCCTCCTCGGAGCCGGCTAAGGGACTTCTCGGTGTCGGGCGGTCTCCGCGACGTGTCTCCGCGGAGCTCTTCCTCTTCCTCAGGAGATCCCGAGCTCGTTGTTGATGAAATCCAAGACTTCGTCGGCCGATGCCGACTGCAGGCGACCGGCCGCGGTGGCCTCGGGCTTCGCCGGGGCCGCCAGGTCCTTCCAGGCCGCCAGGAGGTTCTCCAGGCGCCGGGAGATCGCGGTGTGTTCGTCGTCGTCCGTGGTGACGGCGGTGAAGGCGGATTCGATCCTGGCCAGTTCGGCGAGCAGGTGGTCCGCCCCCGCCTTCCCGTCGTCCTCGGGTGCGATCTCCTTCAGGAGGTACGCGGCGAGGAGGTTGGGGGTGGGGTGATCGAAGACGAGGGTGGCGGGGAGCCGCAGCCCGGTCGCGGCGTTGAGCCTGTTGCGCAGTTCCACCGCGGTCAGCGAGTCGAAGCCGAGCTCCTTGAACGCGCGCTCCGGCTCCACCGCCGCCGGGGAGCCATGCCCCAGAACGGCCGCCACATGCCTCCGTACGACGTCGACCAGCGCGGCCGCTCGCTCGGTCTCCGAGAGGCCCGCGAGCCGTTGTGCCAGGGCCGAGGCCCCGTCGGGACCGGCGGCGTCCGGGCCTTGTGCCGCTCGGGCGCGCCGGGCCGGGGTCCGGCCGGCCAGCCCGCGCGCGAGGGCCCGTACCACCTCGCCGTTCGCGTCCGACGTCCAGGTCGGCACATCGAGCCGGGCGGTCACCACCAGAGGCTCGTCCATCGACCGGGCCGCGTCGAACAGCGCCAGGCCCTCGTCCGACGGCATCGGCACGATACCCGACCGGGCGAGCCGCACCAGATCCGTCCGGTCGAGGCGGCCGGTGAGTTCACTGGCCTGCTCCCAGTGTCCCCACGCCAGGGACACGGCGGGCAGGCCGAGGGCCCTGCGGTGGGCGGCGAGCGCGTCCAGGAAAGTGTTCGCGGCCGCGTAGTTCGCCTGACCCGGGTTGCCCACGACTCCGGCGAGGGACGAGTAGAGGACGAAGACGGACAGGTCGAGGTCGCGGGTCAGCTCGTGGAGGTTGAGCGCCGCGTCGACCTTGGGCCGCAGCACCCGTGCCAGACGGTCGGGTGTCAGGGCGGCGATCAGCCCGTCGTCGAGCGCGCCCGCCGCGTGGATCACGGCGGTCAGCGGATGCTCGGCCGGGATGTCCGCGAGCAGGGCCGCGAGCGCCTCCCGGTCCGCCACGTCGCACGCGGCGACAGTGACGGCGGCCCCCGCCGCGGCCAGCTCCTGCATCAACTCGGTGACACCGTCGGCCTCCAGACCACGACGGCTGGTCAACAGCAGGTTCCGCACACCATGTTCGGCGACCAGATGCCGGGCCAGCAACCCACCCAGCGTGCCCGTACCACCCGTGATCAGGACGGTGCCGTCGGCATCGAGCGGCCTGGGCACGGTCAGCACGATCTTGCCCGTGTGCCGGGCCTGACTCATGAACCGCAGCGCCTCCGGAGCCCGCCGCACATCCCACCCACGCACCGGCAACGGCTCCAGCACACCCCGCTCGAAGAGCGCGACCAGCTCGGTCAGGATGCCGGACACACGGTCGGGGTCGACCTGCGCCAAGTCGTACGCGGCATACCGGACGCCGGGGTGATCGGTGGCGACGGTCTCCGGGTCGCGGATGTCGGTCTTGCCCATCTCCAGGAACCGGCCACCACGCGGCAGCAGACGCAACGAAGCATCCACGAACTCCCGCGCCAGCGAATCCAGCACCACATCGACACCACGACCACCGGTCGCCGTCAGAAACTTCTCCTCGAAGTCCAACGACCGCGACGACGCGATATGCGCCTCGTCGAAACCCATCGACCGCAACACATCCCACTTGCCCTCACTGGCCGTAGCGAAGACCTCCGCACCCCAGTAACGAGCCAACTGCACCGCAGCCATCCCCACACCACCCGTCGCCGCATGGACCAACAACCGCTCCCCCGACACCAGACCGGCCAGGTCCACGAGCCCGAAATACGCGGTGAGGAAGACCGCCGGTACGGCCGCGGCCTGCTCGTACGACCAGCCTTCGGGGATACGGACGACGAGCCGCTGGTCGACCACGTTCACCGGGCCGAACGCGCCTTGCGGCAGCAGGCCCATCACGCGGTCGCCGACCGCGTGCCCGGTCACGCCGGGGCCGACCTCGGTGACGACACCCGCGCCCTCGCTGCCGAGGGTCTCCTGACCTGGCACCATCCCGAGACTCACCACGACATCGCGGAAGTTGACGCCGGCGGCCCGTACGGAGATCCGCACCTGGCCCTCGCCCAGCGGTTCCAGGGCAGCGGGGGCCGGCAGCAGGGCCAGGCTCTCCAGCGTCCCCGCGTCCGTCGTGTCCAGCCGCCAGGCGGCCGCGCCCGGCGGCGGTACGAGCGCACCGCCGACGGCGGCCGCCCGCACCAGACGCGGCACGAACAACTCGCCCTCACGAACGGCTATCTGCGGCTCCCCGGCCGCGACTCCGAGAGGTACGGCGGCGAGCGACTTCTCCTCGTCGTCGATGTCGACGAGCAGGAACCGGCCCGGGTTCTCCGTCTGCGCGGTCCGCACGAGCCCCCACAGCGGGGCATGCGCCAGGTCGGCGACGTCGTCGCCCACCCGGGTCGACACCGCGTTGCGTGTCACCAGCACCAGGCGGGACGAGGCGAACCGTTCCTCCGCCAGCCAGGACTGCACCAGCTCCAGCGCCTCGACGGTCACGGAGTGCACCGCTCCGACGAGGTCGTCGTCCGCCGGGGCGCCGAACGACGCGAACACGAACTCCGGCACCGCGGCGCCCGCCTCCACTGCGGCGGCCAGCTCCGCCACGCTCCCGTACGGTGCCGCTTCCGACACCTGGAGCTCGTCGGCGCCCACGACCGCGAACTCACCGGCATCGGCCGGGGCGTCCGGAACCGTCTGCAAGGGCGCCCAGTCCAGGCGGAAGAGGGCATCCTGCGTCGGGTCGCTCGCCGACCGCAGCTGCTCGGGGGAGACCGGGCGCAGGACGAGGGAGTCGATCGACGCGACGGGGGCACCGGTGGCGTCGGCGACCGCCACCGACACCGCATCCTCACCCACCGGACGCACCCGCACCCGCAGAGCGGTCGCACCCACCGCGTGCAGGGCGACTCCACTCCACGAGAACGGCAGGCGTACGCGCTGGCCGTCCGACACCAGCAGCACCGGCTGGACGGCCGCGTCCAACAGTGCCGGATGAATCCCGAACCGGCTTACGTCCTTGCCCTGTTCGTCGGGGAGGGTGACCTCGGCGTAAAGATCGTCACCGACACGCCAGGCCGTACGCAGGCCCTGGAACGCCGGGCCATAGCCGTACCCCACCTCGGCAACACGCTCATAGAAACCATCGACGGTGACGGGCTGCGCGCCAGCCGGCGGCCAGGCCACCAGGTCCGTCCCGGCCGACGCGGTCTCCGAGAGCACACCGGCCACATGCCGAACCCAGGGCACATCGGTGCCCTCGGGGCGGGAGTGAATGGTCAGCTCACGACGGCCAGCGGCATCAGGA
>NZ_JBSFWT010000154.1:0-9279 GCF_053594975.1 Streptomyces sp. NPDC002537 | reverse complement strand
GGCACGGGCGGCTTTGCATCGGGCTCCCCCTCAAAGAAGACGTGATCCCACGTGAGTGCCCCGCCTTCACGTCGTGGAGGGGCCGTACGGGCCTCAGCGGCCCTTCGGCATGCGCGTGCCCTTCGGCATGGGCCCCTTCGGGATCGGCATGTTGCTGAGCAGGTCCCCGAGCGCCCGGAGCCGGTCGTTGACGACCGTCACCTGTGCGCCCGGCAGGATCCGCGGCAGCTTGAGCAGCGTCGTGCGCAGCTTCTTGATCGGGACCTGGCCCTCGCCGTCGCCCACCACGATGTCGTGCACCGGCACGTCCGCCACGATGCGCGCCATGCGCTTCTTCTCGGCGGCCAGCAGGCCCTTGACCCGGTTGGGGTTGCCCTCGCCGACGAGCACGATGCCCGCCTTGCCGACGGCCCGGTGCACCACGTCCTGGCTGCGGTTCATCGCGACCGCGGGGGTCGTCGTCCAGCCGCGGCCGATGTTCTCCAGCACCGCGGCAGCGGCGCCCGGCTGGCCTTCGAGCTGCCCGAAGGCGGCGTGCTCGGCGCGGCGTCCGAAGACGATCGCCATCGCGAGGAAGGCCAGCAGGAAGCCCAGGATGCCCAGGTAGACCGGGTGGTCGATCCAGAAGCCGATGGCGAGGAGCACACCGAAGGTGACGATGCCCACAGCCGCGACGACAAGACCGACCTTCGAGTCGACCTTCTTGGTCATCTTGTAGGTCAGGGCGATCTGCTTCAGTCGCCCGGGGTTCTCAGGTGTTTCCTTCCTCGCCATAAGGCGAAGTTTACGTGGCCTGCGGACCCGGGGCGGCCACGGCCTCCAGCAGGTGCTGTGCCTCGCGCCGGGCCTTGGCCCGGCGGCGGTCCTCCAGCACCGCGGTCCAGGCGTTCCGGCGGGCGGTGCGCTGGCCCCCGCGCATCAGCAGCCGCTCCAGGGCCCGCAGCGCCCCCGTGACGGACGGGGGCCGTACGGAGAGGGTCGTGGGCAGTGCGGAGGGCGGAGCGGAAGAGGCGCGTACCGGCGCGGCCTGCATGTCGTGGTCCCCTCGGAAGCGGAATGGGTCGACTGGCGGCGGGGGGCTGGGCGGTGCGGCGTACGGAAGTACTGCTGCGGTGCGTGCTTCCATCGTTACTCACCGGTGTTACCAATGGATGACCGATTGGTCAAACACCTATGAAACGTTGACGCGGCCGATACCGTGCCCACCTTCAGGTGGGAGGTATCGGCCGCGTCGGGGGACTGTCCGGTCAGACCGCCTGTGCCGAGGGGGCCACGCTGTCGCGGCGCTCGATGGCCTGCTGGTAGAGCCGGCCCGCGCGGTACGAGGACCGGACCAGCGGCCCGGACATCACACCGGAGTAGCCGATCTCGTCGGCCTCCTGCTTGAGCTCCACGAACTCCTGCGGCTTCACCCAGCGCTCGACGGGGTGGTGGCGCACCGAGGGGCGCAGGTACTGGGTGATGGTGATCAGCTCGCAGCCGGCCTGGTGCAGGTCGCGCAGCGCCTCGCTGATCTCCTCGCGGGTCTCGCCCATGCCGAGGATCAGGTTCGACTTGGTCACCAGGCCGTACGCGCGGGCCTTGGTGATGACCTCGAGGGAGCGCTCGTAGCGGAAGCCGGGGCGGATCCGCTTGAAGATCCGGGGGACGGTCTCGACGTTGTGCGCGAAGACCTCGGGGCGGGAGGCGAAGACCTCCTCCAGCAGCTCGGGCACCGCGTTGAAGTCGGGGGCCAGGAGCTCGACCTTGGTACGGCCGTCCGCGCGCTCGGCGGTCTGCTGGTGGATCTGCCGCACGGTCTCCGCGTACAGCCAGGCGCCGCCGTCCTCCAGGTCGTCGCGGGCGACGCCGGTGATGGTGGCGTAGTTCAGGTCCATCGTGACGACGGACTCGCCGACGCGCCGCGGCTCGTCGCGGTCGAGCGCCTGCGGCTTGCCCGTGTCGATCTGGCAGAAGTCGCAGCGCCGGGTGCACTGGTCGCCACCGATGAGGAAGGTCGCCTCGCGGTCCTCCCAGCATTCGTAGATGTTCGGACAGCCGGCCTCCTGGCACACGGTGTGCAGCCCCTCGCCCTTCACGAGGTTCTGCATCTTGGTGTACTCGGGGCCCATCTTCGCCCGGGTCTTGATCCACTCGGGCTTGCGCTCGATGGGGGTCTGGGCGTTCCGGACCTCCAAGCGCAGCATCTTGCGTCCGTCGGGTGCGACAGCGGACACGTCCGGCTCCCTATGGCTTCGATTCTTCGGCGGACACCAGGGTACGCCCGTTAATTCGTACGTGTTTACGCGTATGGGTTGCGTGTGTGGCCCACGTGTGGGACAACCCGCGACCGGTGGGGGCCATTCCCCTCCCGTTCACCCTCCCGTCGGGAGGGTGCCGGAGGGAGGCCGGGGCCGCCGCTAGACCGCCCTCGGCAGCGGTTCGGCCGTCTCCAGGACCTCGCGCAGGCGCTTCTCCACCACGGGCACCACCTCGCTCACGGGCACCCGGCGCCCCAGCTCATTGGAGAGCGAGGTCACTCCGGCGTCCCGGATGCCACAGGGCACGATCCGGTCGAACCAGGTGTTGTCGGGGTCACAGTTCAGGGCGAAGCCGTGCATGGTCACACCCTTGGCGATGCGGATGCCGATCGCCGCGAGCTTGCGGTCCTCGCCGCGCTGCCCGGCGTTGGACGGGGCGTACTCCGGGCCGTTGAGCCGCGGGTCGAACTCCTCGTCCGCGAGCCGCGGGTCGAAGTCCAGCTCCAGACCGCCGGCCGCGGCCTCCTCGCGGGCCTCGCCCAGCACCCACACGCCGCTGCGGCCCTCAACCCGGGTGGTCTCCAGGCCGAAGTCCGCACAGGCGCGGATCAGCGCCTCCTCCAGCCGCCGCACGTGCGCGATCACGTCCACGGGGCGCGGCAGCTTGAGGATCGGATAACCGACCAGCTGGCCCGGCCCGTGCCAGGTGATCTTCCCGCCACGGTCCACGTCGACGACGGGGGTGCCGTCCAGGGGGCGCTCGCTGTCCTCCGTGCGCCGTCCCGCTGTGTAGACCGCCGGGTGCTCCAACAGCAGACAGGTGTCCGTGACCTCGTCCGCGAACCGGGCCGCATGCACCCGCCGCTGCTCCTGCCACGCCTCCTGATACTCGACGGCGTCCGCCCCGAAGCCCAGGTGGACAAAGCGCAGCTCACTCACGGCAGCTCCTCTTCGAACCTTTTCGAACCTTGCAGTGCACGGAGTGGATGGCCGCCGCGCTCCTCGCGCCGTCCCACGCGATTCCGCACGCTGCCACTCACGCCCTTGCCACTGTACGGCGGGGCGCCGACACCGCCGCAGGCGGCCGGGCGGCCCGGATCACCCCGGGCCGCCCGCCATGCGTATTTGATCTGTCCTCACACGATCGGATGAATGCGGGGCGAAGGTGGCGATCGGGGCGTTGTGTGGCCGCTAAGTTCGCGCCGTTCCACAACGCGATCAGGGAGACCGGCAGGCTGATGACGGAACGACCCCCCCAGCGCATCCCCAACCGCCAGCTCGCGGCGCTGATCGCGGAGGCGGGCTTCTCCAACGCAGGGCTGGCTCGGCGCGTCGATCAGTTAGGGCTCGAACACGGCCTCGACCTTCGCTACGACAAGACCTCCGTCACCCGGTGGCTGCGCGGCCAGCAGCCGCGCGGCACGACACCGGCGCTGATCGCCGAGGTCTTCACCCGGCGGCTGGGCCGTCGGCTGTCCGCGCAGGACCTGGGCCTGGACGCCTGCGCTCCGGTGTACGCCGGGCTGGAATTCGCCGCTTCCCCGGAAGAGGCCATTGACATCGTCAGTGGCTTGTGGCGCAAGGACTCCGGCAGTCACACCGAGCTTCGGAAGATCGCCTTCACCCCGGCGGGGCTGGTGGTCCCCAGCCGGGACTGGCTGATCGGCCGGGCCGACGAGCGGGTGGCCCGCGGCGCGGCGCCCGTGCCCGTCGTCGACGGCGTCCGGGTGCCCGCCCAGGGGCGGGGGCTCCCCCCGCGCCAGCGGCACACCGAGCGCGGCCCCGGCGGCAGGGTCTCGATGGGCGACATCGCGGCGCTGCGGTCGGTGGGCGAGCTCTTCCGGACGCTCGACCACGCGTACGGGGGCGGGCACGCCCGGCAGGCCCTGGTGCGCTATCTGGAGCACGAGGCGGAACCGATGCTCCGCGGCACCTACGGCGAGGCGGCCGGACGGCGGCTCTTCGGCGCGGTCGCCGACCTCACCCGGCTCGCCGGGTGGACGTCGTACGACATCGCCGCGCACGGGCTCGCCCAGCGCTATTTCGTCCAGGCGCTGCGGCTCGCCCAGGCCGCGGGCGACCGGCCGTACGGCAGCTATGTGCTCGTGACCATGAGCAGACAGGCGGTCTACCTCGGGCACGGCCGGGAGGCGGTGCAGCTCGCCCGGGTCGCCCAGCAGGGCGTGGGCTCGGGGGCGCCGTCCGTGGTGCAGTCGCTGCTGCACGCGGTCGAGGCCCGCGGGCACGGGGTGCTCGGCGAGGTGCGGGCCTGCTCCGCGTCGCTGGCGCGGGCGGAACGGGCGCTGGAGAGCGCCCGACCGGGCGACGAGGTGCCGTACTGGGCGCGGTTCTTCGACGAGGCGCAGCTCGCCGACGAGTTCGGGCACTGCCACCGCGACCTCCAGCAGTACCGGGCCGCGGCGCAGCACGCGGAGCGGTCCCTGCAGCTGCGGAGCACCGCGTACGCCCGCAGCAGGCTCTTCTGCCGGGTGGTACTGGCCACCGCGCGGCTGGGGCTGGGCGAGCTGGAGCAGGCGTGCGCGCTGGGGGCGGAGGCGGCGGCGCAGGCCGCCGAGATGCGGTCGGTGCGGGCGCTGGAGTACATCCGCGATTTCGAGCGGCGGCTGGAGCCGTATCGGGATGCGGCGGCCGTTCGGGCTTATCGCGAGAAGGTGGCCCTGCTTTAGCGGTGCCCTCGCTTCAACGGGGTCCGGGGCTCTGCCCCGGGCCTCCGTTTCGTCGTACGGGGGGGGGTGGTGGTCCGGTTGCGCCCGTCCTGCCCTTCGGCTGCGGGCCGGTGGGGGCTGGTCGCGCAGTTCCCCGCGCCCCTTACGGGGCGCTACGCCGCCTGCAGTTCCTCGGCGTCGTGCGGTGCGCGGATGCCCAGGTCGCGGAGGACGGCCAGGGCCGCGCGGCGGCCGGAGAAGAGGGCGCCCTGGACGGTGCTCGTGTCGCGGTGGTCGCCGCAGACGTAGAGGCCGGACAGCAGCCGGACCGGGCGCCGGACGTCGTGCGGGGCGGGCATGGCCGGGACCGCGTCGGGGTCGTGGTGTGCGGCCAGCAACTGCCAGCCGCCGGTGGACGTGCCGTAGACGCGGGCGAGTTGGGCGCGCGCCGCGCGGTCGAGGTCGGCGGTGGGCAGCCCGGCCGCCGCGCCGAGCACCGTCGAGGTGATCAGGGCCCGCCCGGCGGGCGCCCGGGTGGGGTCGACCTCGCTGGCGACCATGGTGTGTGCGACGGGCCCGCGCCGCCCGCCCGCGATGATCAGCGAGGCCTCCCGCAGCGGCGGCTCCTCCGTGGTGTGGTGCAGCACCGTCACCGGGTGGAACCCCGGCATCCGCAGCCCCGGGATCAGCTCCGCGGCGGCTCGGGCACCCGTCGCCACGACCACCGAGCGACAGCGGAACTCCCCGTGCCCGGCCGTGCCGACGGACGTGGTGCAGGCGGCCTCCGCGCGGACGCCCGTACGGACCGTGCCGGGCGGCAGCAGCGCGGCGAGCAGTTCGGGGACGGTGTCCGCGCCGCCCTCCGGCAGGCAGAGGCGGCCGCGCGCGTAGCCGCGCAGGACCAGGTCCGCGCAGCGGCTGGAGGTCGTGAGCTCCGGGTCGCAGAGCAGCGAGGCCAGCAGCGGGCGCAGGAAGCCCTCGACGGTACGGGTCGGCAGGCCGCGTCCGGTGAGGGTGTCGGCGGTGGGCCGGTCCGGGCGGGCGAGGACCCGGTGGGCCGGGAGGGCCGCCAGCCGGGCGAGCGCGGTGCCCAGCCGCGCCTGGTCGAGGCCCCCGGCACGGGCGGCGGTCGCGAGGGCCCGTGCCGTGGTGAACCCGCGCTTGGTGTGCCGGGGTTCGCCCGTGCGCTGGTTGCGCCCGTCGGCGTGGACCAGGACCCCGGGGGTGAACGGCCGCAGTGTGAGCGCGTCGAGCCCTGGGGTGCGGAGCAGCTCCGGGAAGGCGGTGTTGAGCAGCTGTGCCGTACGGTCCAGCCGGAAGCCGTCGACCTGTCCGGTCGTCATCCGTCCACCGACGTAAGGGGCGGCCTCCAGGACGGTGACCGTTACCCCGGCGGCGGTGAGCCGGTGCGCCGCGGAGAGCCCGGCGAGGCCGGCTCCCACGATGACGACGTCGGCGTCGTGTGCGGTCTCGCGTGCGCTGCTGAGCACGTGCCCTCCTGGGGTCGGTCCGCTCGCTCTGGGGCCTGATGCCCTCAACGGGCAGGGGCAATGCGCGATTTGCCTCGACCGTAGAGAGAAATTCGGTCAACAACAGTCGCGCACGGACAGAGCACGGTCGCACGGCGGTAGCACGTCCGGGGCCGGTGTGCCGGGCCCGTGTTCAGCGCGTGTCCGTCAGCGCCGCGCGTACGGCGCTTTCGACGTCGGGGAAGGCGAAGGAGAAGCCCGAGTCGAGCAGCCGTCGCGGCAGTACGCGCTGGCTGCCCAGTACGTCGCCCGCCATCTCGCCCAGCGCCAGCCTGAGCGCGGGCGCGGGGGCGGGGAGGAGCGTCGGCCGGCGCAGCACGCGCCCCATGACCTCCGTCACCTCGCGGTTGGTGACGGGCCGGGGGGCGGTCAGGTTGACGGGGCCGGCCAGGGTCTCGGTGTCCAGGAGGTGGCGCAGGGCGGACACATGGTCGTGCAGGGCGATGAAACTCCAGTACTGGTGGCCGTCGCCCAGCCGTCCGCCGAGGCCGAGCCGGAAGAGCGGGAAGAGCTTGGCCCAGGCGCCGCCTTCGCGGGCCACGACGAGCCCGGTGCGCGCGAACACGGTCCGCACGCCCGCTTCGGCGGCCGGGCCCGCCGCCTCCTCCCACTCCTGGCAGAGGTCGGCGAGGAAGCCGTGGCCGGGGGGCGCGTCCTCGTCGACCGCCCGGTCGCCGGTGTCGCCGTAGACGCCGATCGCGCTGCCGCTCACCAGCACGCGCGGCGGGGCGTCGAGGGAGGCGAGGGCCTCGGCGAGGGCGGCGGTGCCGAGCACCCGGCTGTCGCGGATCTCCTTCTTGTAGGCGGCGGTCCAGCGGCGGTCGCCCACGCCCGCGCCCGCCAGGTGCACCACTCCGTCGCACCCGGCGAGCCCGTCCGTGTCGACCCGCTGCCGCTCGGGGTCCCACGCGACCTCGTTCCTGTTCCTGGGCGGGCGCCGGACGAGGCGCACGGCCTCGTGGCCGTCGGCGGTGAGGGAACGGACGAGTGCGCTGCCGATGAGTCCGGACGAGCCGGTGATTGCGATCCGCATACGGCCCATCCTGCCGCGCCCTACTCCCTGAAGCGGTCCCACAGCCTGGGGAAGCGTTCGGCCAGGGCGGCTTCGTCCTCCAGGTCGAAGGGCGTGCCGAGGGGTTCGGGCGGCGGGTCGGGGAGGCCCAGGTCCGGGGTCTCGGTGCCGGTCAGCTGCTCGTACGCCTCGTCGGCCGCGTAGCCGAGGTCCTCCCCGTCGCCGTCCACCTCGTCGTCGAAGTCGTCCAGGAGTTCCGCGAGGTGGTCGGGCTCGTGTATGCCGCCCTCGAAGACCTCCCGGCCCTGGCCGATCAGCCAGCAGCGGAAGAAGTCGAAGGCGTCGTCGCTCGCCCCGTTCAGCAGCACGGCCGCGGCGCCCCACAGATCCCACAGATAGGAGCGGTTGTAGCGCGCCTCGAAGTGCCGGGCGAAGTCCACCACGCGGTCGGGGTCGAGCTGCATCAGCCGCTCGACCAGCAGATCGGCCTGGTCCTCGGCGTCGCCCTCGGCGGCCTCGCGCGTGGTGTCGATCAGTTCCCAGAACTCCGTCTCGTCCATCACGGCTCCAGCATCGGGCCAACCACCGGGCCCCGCACGCGGAGCGGAACGGATGCGGCCGTCTTGTTACCGGTGCGTTGTCGGCGCATCGGGACGGTCGGCGAATCAGGACAGGAGGTGTCTGCATTGAGTGGCAGGGTCACCGGCGCGACGAACCGCACGACGTCGTCGGAGTGAATTGTCGGAGCGAAGGGACACGGGAACGTGAACACGGGAAGCACATCGGCCGCCGGACCGCTGGCGGGCAGGGTCGCCCTGGTCGCGGGCGCGACGCGGGGAGCGGGCCGGGCCATGGCCGTCGCACTCGGGGCGGCGGGCGCGACCGTCTACGCGACGGGACGCACCACGCGGGAGCGCCGGAGCGAGGTCGGCCGGCCGGAGACCGTCGAGGAGACCGCCGAGCTGGTGACGGCCGCCGGCGGCACCGGCATCGCCGTGCCGACCGACCACCTGGAGCGGGACCAGGTGAAGGCACTCGTCGACCGCATCGACCGGGAGCGGGGGCGGCTCGACGTCCTCGTCAACGACGTCTGGGGCGGGGATCACCTGCTCGAGTTCGATACGAAGGTTTGGGAGCTGGATCTCGACAAAGGTCTGCGCATGCTGCGGCTCTCCCTGGAGACCCACGCGATCACCAGCCACTACGCGCTGCCGCTGCTGATCCGGCGGCCCGGGGGACTGGTCGTCGAGATCACCGACGGCACGGCGGAATTCAACCGCACCTACCGCGGCAACCTCTTCTTCGACCTCGCCAAGTACGGGCCGATCCGGATGGCGCTCGGCCTGGCGGAGGAACTGAAGGAGTACGGCGGTACGGCGGTCTCGCTCACGCCGGGATTCCTGCGGTCGGAGGAGATGCTCGACCACTTCGGGGTGACGGAGGAGACCTGGCGCGACGCGGTGTCCAAGGAACCGCACTTCGCGATCGCCGAGTCCCCGGTCCTCATCGGGCGCGCGGTGGCGCATCTGGCGGCGGACCCGGACAGGGGGCGCTGGAACGGGGGGTCGCTGTCGAGTGGTGAGCTGGCGCGGGCGTATGGGTTCACCGATGCGGACGGGTCGCGGCCGGATTGCTTCGCGTATTTCAGGGATGTGGTGTTCGGGGGCAAGCGGGCGTCGGCGGCCGACTACCGCTAGCCGTCCGGCTTTTCCCCAGCCCCGCCCCTTCCCGAAACCGGGGGAGACCCCCGGACCCCCAAAGCGGCTGCGCCGCTTGTCCTCAAACGCCGGACGGGCTGGAAATCCAGCCCGTCCGGCGTTTGAGGACGCGGC
>NZ_JBSFWT010000153.1:0-9301 GCF_053594975.1 Streptomyces sp. NPDC002537 | reverse complement strand
TGACGATCTCGGTGTCGTGGTCCACGCGGTAGGGCTCGTCGGCCCAGCCCAGCATGTTGGCCACGAGGTTGAGCGACTCCGAGGCGTTCTTGGTGCCGCCCCCCAGGACGTCCCGGCCGCGGCGGCCGGGACCGCTCGACCGCACGCCTCTGTCCCGTATCGTCACCGACCGGTAGGGAGTACATACAGGTGGAATCGGTGGCACCCCGCCCGCACAGACCTCCTCTGACCCCGCTCCGCTCGTCGCGGAGCATGTCCATCGTGGCCCGGGTGTACGGGTATCCGCCGGCCCATAACGCGGGTTCGGAGTGGATGCTGCATTCGATGCTCCGGCCCTTGAGCGAGCGTGGTCACCGGGTGACGGTCTGGCTGTCGCATCCCGGGAGCATCGAGAAGAGTTACGAGATCGACGGGGTGCGGGTGGTCCCGTACCAGGAGGGCGCGGATTTCGCCGCCGCCGCGCAGAAGGCGGATGTGCTCCTGTCGCACTTCGAGAACGTGCCGCTCGTGTCGGGTCTTGCCAGGGCCCGTCGGATACCCGTGGTGGTGATCTGCCACGACAACTTCACCACGAGTTTCCATGACGCGGCGGGTGCCGATCTCGTGGTCTACAACAGTGAGTGGATCCGGCGGGACGGCGAGATCTTCTACGCGACGTATCCCGAGGAGTTCCTGCCCAGGCGCACGGTCGTGGTCCGTCCTCCGGTGATCGCGGAGGAGTACCGCACCGAGCCGGGCGACTGCGCGACCCTGGTGAACCTCAACCCCGACAAGGGCGGCGACATCTTCTGGCAGATCGCCGCGTGGACGCCGGAGTGGAAGTTCCTGGGCGTCCGTGGTGCGTACGGGCAGCAGATCATGCCGCCGCCGCGGCTGCCCAACTGCGAGGTCGTCGACGGCGTGCCGGGGAAGGAGATGCGCGGGCATGTCTACAGCCGGTCGCGGGTGATGCTCATGCCGAGCCTGTACGAGTCCTGGGGGCGGGTGGCGGTGGAGGCCATGGCGTCCGGTATCCCGGTGATCGCCCATCCCACTCCCGGGCTGGTCGAATCCCTCGGCGAGGCCGGGATCTTCGCCTACCGCGACGACCTCAACGCGTGGACCCACGCCCTGATGTCCTTGCGGGACCCCAAGAACTGGGAGCGGGCCTCCCGCCGGGCGAAGGCCCGCTCCGCCGAACTGAGCGCGACCCCGGACCTCGACCTCTGGTGCGACGCCGTCGAATCACTGCGCGACGCGAAACGGCGGACGGCCATCCGCGCGGCAGGCCACCAACCGCACTACAACGGCAACGCGCTGTAGTGCGGTTGGTGGCCTGCTCACGGGTGTGAGTGGTCTCGACGGCGCCCCGTCCCCTCCCGCGGGGCGCCGCATTCTCCTTACTTCACCTGCTACTTCACGCCGAGCATCTGCTCGATCGGATTCAGCAGGAAGTAGACGAGGAAGCAGAGCCCCACCGCGTTCAGCAGCCACGGGATCTCCCGCGCCCGCTTGTCGGCGATGCGGAGGAGGATGAAGGCGAGGACGCCGATGCCGATGCCGTTGGTGATCGAGTACGTGAACGGCATGGAGATGATCGTCAGGAACGCGGGGATCGCGATCGTGAAGTCGCTCCAGTCGATCTCCTTGACGTTGGCCGCCATGATGAGGAAGCCGACGACGAGCAGCGCGGGCGTCGCTGCCTGCGAGGGGACGATCTTGGCGAGCGGGGTGAAGACCAGGGCGAGCAGGAAGAGGCCGCCCGTCATCAGGTTGGCCAGGCCCGTGCGGGCGCCCTCGCCGACGCCCGCGGTGGATTCGACGAAGCAGGTGTTGGCGGAGGCGGAGCCGAGGCCGCCCGCGGCGACGGCGACGCCGTCGACCATCAGGATCTTGCCCATGTTGGGCAGCTGGCCGTTCTCGTCGGTGAGCCCGGCCTCCTCGCCGACGCCGATGATCGTGCCCATGGCGTCGAAGAAGCCGGACAGCAGCACGGTGAAGACGAAGAGGCAGCCGGTCAGCAGGCCCACCTCGCGGAAGCCGCCGAAGAGGCTGATGTGGCCGATGAGGCCGAAGTCGGGGGTGCCGACGACGTTGTCCGGCACCTGCGGCACGCTCAGGCCCCAGCTCGCGTCGGGGATCGCGGCCAGCGAGTTGATGACGATCGCGATGAAGGTCATCACGACGATGCCGATGAGGATCGCGCCCTGCGTCTTGCGGACGACCAGGATGAAGGTCAGCACCAGGCCGGCCGCGAAGATCAGTACGGGCCAGCCGTGCAGTTGCCCGCCCTCGCCGAGGCCCATCGGCACGGTGGTGTGCGCGCCGTCCGGGTTGCGGGTGACGAAACCGGAGTCGACCAGGCCGATCAGCGAGATGAACAGGCCGATGCCGATGGCGATCGCGCGCCGCAGGCCGTTCGGGATGGCGTCCATGACGCGCTGCCGCAGACCGGAGGCGACCAGCAGCATCAGCACCAGACCGGCCAGCACGACCATGCCCATCGCGTCCGGCCAGCTCATCTTGGGCGCGAGCTGGAGCGAGACGACGGCGTTGATGCCGAGGCCGGCGGCGCAGGCGATCGGCACATTGCCGATCACGCCCATGAGGACGGTGGAGAGCCCGGCCATCAGGGCGGTGGCGGTGACCAGCTGGCCGTTGTCGAGCTGGTGCCCGAACTTGTCGTGACCGGCCCCGAGGATGATCGGGTTCAGCACGATGATGTACGCCATCGCAAAGAAGGTGGCGAGACCACCGCGCACCTCACGGGCGATGGACGAGCCCCGCTCGGTGATCCGGAAGTACCGGTCGAGGGGGGAGCCGCCGGGCGTGGGGGACGGCGGCTGCTGGGCGTCGACCGGGGAGGTGGCCGAGGAGGACATACGGGACCTCAGTCGTGCGGGCCTGGGGGAAGGCGGGGAGACGGCTGGAGAACGGCTGGCGAAACAAAACGTGGATCTCGATTTGGGTGATCAAACAAAACCACCCCATCGGATCCGGTTCGATTCAGTATGAATAAACAAACGGGGAATTGCTATCTCCGCGCGTAGACCCGTATGAGGCAAGGGCCCCGCCGCCGTTCGCCCCCCGCGCCGGGGACTAGGCTTGCGCCATGACGAAGTGGACACCCAGGCACGAGGCGCCGGAACCCTTGGAGGGGCCTGTCGTCGCCACCATCACCGGCGGCACGATCCTGTGGTTCGTCCTCTTCCTCGTCCAGTTGCCGTTCTACGGCTGGTTCAGCGACCACGACCACCTGTGGTGGCTGTGGACGTGCCTGGCCGGCGGCGGCCTCGGGCTCATCGGCGTCTGGTACGTGCACAAGCGGGACGCGGCGATCCGCCGTCACGCGGCGGCGCGGGACGCCCAGGAGGAGACCTCCGCCACCTGAGTCCCCTCCCGGTTTCGGGAAGGGAGCGGCGCGCTTACCGTCGGACTCATGAGCGAGGCGCAGACCCCGGTGCACCACCCCGGCCTGACGAAGGCCGAAGTCGCCGAGCGCGTGGCGAGAGGCGAGGTCAACGACGTCCCCGTGCGCTCCTCGCGCTCGACCGCGGAGATCGTCCGGGCCAACGTCCTCACCCGCTTCAACGCCATCATCGGCGTCCTCTTCCTGATCATCCTGGTCGTCGGCCCGATCCAGGACGGCCTCTTCGGCTTCGTGATCGTCGCCAACACCGCGATCGGCATCTTCCAGGAACTCCGCGCGAAGAAGACCCTCGACTCCCTCGCCGTGATCGGCGAGGCCAGGCCGACCGTCCGCCGCGACGGCGTGCCCACCGCGATCGCCACCGGGGAGATCGTCCTCGGCGACCTCATCGAGCTGGGGCCCGGCGACAAGTGCGTCGTCGACGGCGAGGTCAGGGAGGCCGACGGGCTGGAGATCGACGAGTCGCTGCTCACCGGCGAGGCCGACCCCGTGCTGAAGAAGCCCGGCGACAAGGTGATGTCCGGCTCGTTCGTCGTCGCGGGCGGCGGCGCCTTCACCGCCACCAAGGTCGGCCGCGAGGCGTACGCCGTCCAGCTCGCCGAGGAGGCGTCCCGCTTCACCCTGGTCCACTCCGAGCTGCGCACCGGCATCAGCCAGATCCTCAAGTACGTGACCTGGATGATGCTGCCGACCGCCGTCGGCCTCGTCATCAGCCAGCTCGTCGTCCAGGGCCACGACTGGCGGGAGGCGGTCCGGCGGATGGTCGCCGGGATCGTGCCCATGGTCCCCGAGGGCCTGGTGCTGCTGACCTCCGTCGCCTTCGCGATCGGCGTCATCCGGCTCGGGCAGAAGCAGTGCCTGGTGCAGGAGCTGCCCGCGATCGAGGGCCTGGCGCGCGTCGACACCGTCTGCCTCGACAAGACCGGCACCCTCACCGAGGGCGGCATGGACGTCAGCGAGCTGCGGGTGCTGCTCAAGGGCGCGGAGGAGACGTACGTACGGCAGGTGCTCGGCGCCCTCGGCGAGTCCGACCCCCGCCCCAACGCCAGCCTCCAGGCGATCATCGACGCCTATCCCGACGGCTCGGGCTGGCGCTGCACCGAGTCGCTGCCGTTCTCGTCCGCCCGCAAGTACAGCGGCGCCGCCCTCAACAGCCCCGACGGCGAGAGCAGCAACTGGCTGCTCGGCGCCCCCGACGTGCTGCTCCGGGACGGCGACCCCGCCCTCTCCGACATCGAACAGCTCAACGCCCAGGGCCTGCGGGTGCTGCTGCTGGCACGCGCCGAGCGCGAGCTCGACGACCCGCGCGTCGTCGAGGGCGTACGGCCCGCGGCCCTGGTCGTCCTCGAACAGCGGCTGCGCCCCGACGCCGGGGACACCCTGCGCTACTTCGCCGAGCAGGACGTCTCCGCCAAGGTGATCTCCGGCGACAACGCCGTCTCCGTCGGCGCGGTCGCCGCGAAGCTCGGGCTGCCCGGCGCGGAGGCCCCCGTGGACGCGCGCCGGCTGCCCGCCGAGCGGTCGGAGATGGCCCAGGCCCTGGAGGGGGGCGCGGTCTTCGGCCGGGTCACCCCGCAGCAGAAGCGCGACATGGTCGGGGCGCTCCAGTCGCGCGGCCACACCGTCGCGATGACCGGCGACGGCGTCAACGACGTCCTGGCCCTCAAGGACGCCGACATCGGGGTGGCCATGGGCTCCGGCTCCGAGGCGACCCGGGCCGTCGCCCAGATCGTCCTCCTCGACAACAGCTTCGCCAGCCTGCCGTCGGTCGTCGCGGAGGGCCGCCGCGTCATCGGCAACATCACCCGGGTCGCGACGCTGTTCCTGACCAAGACGGTCTACTCCGTGCTGCTGGCGATCCTCGTGATCTGCTCACGGGTGCCGTACCCGTTCCTGCCCCGCCATCTGACCCTGCTGTCGACGCTGACCATCGGCGTGCCGGCGTTCTTCCTCGCCCTGGCCCCCAACACGGAGCGCGCCAGGCCGCACTTCGTGCGGCGCGTGATGCGGTACGCCGTCCCGGCGGGGGTCGTCGCGGGCGCGGCCACCTTCGCCGCGTACCTGCTCGCGCGCTCCTACTACTCCGGCTGGCCGGACTCCCTGGACGCGGAGACCAGCGTGGCGACGCTGACGCTCTTCCTGATCTCCATGTGGGTCCTGGCGATCATCGCCCGCCCCTACACGTGGTGGCGGGTCGCGCTGGTCCTCGCGATGGGGCTGGGCTTCCTGGTCGTGCTCGTCACGCCCTGGCTCCAGCGCTTCTTCGCGCTGAAACTGGTCGGTACGACCATGCCCTGGGCCGCCGTCGCGATCTCCGCGGTGGCGGCCGTGGCGCTGGAGCTGGTGTGGCGCTGGGTGGGGCGCCGCTTCCCGGCCTGACGGTTACGGGGCTGTGCCCGGTTGCGGGTCATGCCCGGCTGTGGGGCTATGCCTTCGCCTTCTCGTCCTCCAGGAACTCCCTGATCCGCTCGCGGAGCTCGGGCCCGTCCTGGTGCTTGTGCACCGAGATGGCGTGCTCGGTGGCTGCCTGGACGACTTCGTCCTCCTCACCGGTGATGGTGAGCGAGCAGTTGGTTTCGCTGGGGAACCGGCGGCAGTCGGCGACTTTCCTGGTCATGACGGCCTCCTGGGACAGGGTGCAGTCGCACTTCCCAGGATAGTTCCGGCCGGGCCCGCCTCGGCCGGGCCCGGCGCCCCGATCCGCGGCGCCGGGGACCGGGCGGCGCCGCCGATTCCCGACGATCCGTCAGGATGCTTGCGCGGACGGGCGGAACGCCGTGTCCGACCCGATCGGCTCCGCCGCGTCCAGCTCCGTCAGCCGGTAGCCGAGGTGGGCGCGGAGCCAGGTGAAGGCCTCCGCCCCGAGGGGGAGGCGGAGCGGCGGGGAGTCGAGGCCGACGGCCGCGACGATGGCCTCGGCGCCGCGGTACGGGTCGCCCGGCTGCTTGCCGTGCGAGGCCTCCAGCCCCTTGCGGGCCGGGGCGATGATCTCGGCGTAGTCGTCCATCGGCGTGCCCCAGCGGAGCGAGCTGCCGCCGAACTCCGTGCGGAACGGGCCCGGCTCCACGATCGTGACGCGGATGCCGAGGTGCGCGACCTCGGCCGCGAGGGCCTCGGACATGCCCTCCAGGGCGAACTTCGTCCCGGCGTACGCGGTGCCGCCCGGCCCCGCCAGCACGCCGATCACCGAGGACATCTGCACGATGCGGCCCGAGCGCTGCCGCCGCATGAGCGGCAGGACGGCGCGGGTGACGGCCATCGTGCCGAAGACGTTCGTCTCGAAGTTCCGGCGCATCTCCTCGTCACCGATTTCCTCGAACGCGCCGAGCAGCCCGTACGCGGCGTTGTTCACCAGGACGTCGATCCGGCCGAAGGCCTCCTCCGCGGCGGTCACGGCGGCGCGCACGGCTTCGGCGTCGGTCACGTCGAGCGGTACGGCCCGCACCCGGTCCGGTGCGAGCGCCACGAGGTCGGCGACGGCCCCGGTGTCGCGCGCGGTGGCCACCACCCGGTCGCCGTGGGCGATCGCGGCGCGGGCGATGTCCCGCCCGAAGCCGGAACCGGTCCCGGTGATGAACCAGACGCGGCCACCGTCCGGTGCCGCCTCGCCGGAACGTCCCTCGTGCATCGTGCTGCCCCTCGCCCTCGTTCTGATCTTGTGCGCGCCGCGCCTCCGGCACTCTAAGCGCTCCGCTGGAGGTGCCGGTCGGGATTTTGTGCGGTCGTTCGGCTGCGGGCCGTCGGTGGCTGGTCGCGCCCACGCGGCGGAGCCGCAGACCGACGCTTCCCCGCGCCCCTGGAGGGGCACCCGCCGCCCGGTGACCCGGCGGCTCCGCCGCCCTCGCGCCCCCACACACCCCCCTGCCGCCCCGAGCGCCCCCGTCGGCCCGCTTTATTTAGTCCAGGTAATGAGTTAACCTAAAGAACATGTCGGACCCCCTAGACAACGACGCCACCACGGACAACACCGCCGCAGTGGACTCACTGCGCTCCGGTGTCATGCGTCTGTCGCGACGGCTCAAGCACCAGCGGGTCGACGAGTCGCTCAGCCCGACGGAGATGTCGGTGCTGGGCACGCTCGCCCGCTGCGGCCACGCCACCCCGGGCGAGCTCGCCCGCAAGGAGCACGTGCAGCCCCCGTCGATGACCCGCATCGTCGCCCTGCTCGAGGCCAAGGGCCTGGTCCGGCTGGAGCCGCACCCCGAGGACCGCCGCCAGAAGGTGGTCACCCAGACCGAGCGGGCCGAGGCCATGCTCGAGGAGAGCCGGCGCAAGCGCAACGTCTGGCTCAGCGAACTGGTCGGGCGGCTCGACGAGGACGAGTGGGCGACGCTGCGCGCCGCCGCGCCCGTCCTGGAGAAACTCGCGCACCTGTAATCACCGCACCAAGGAGGAGGCGAAGCCACTTTGAGTACGGGACCCGGAGCAGAATCCGCACCCGCACCGAACAGCCACGACGACGACATACGCACCACCGCCCCGACCGCGACCAAGCGCAGGGGCGGGACCTTCAGCTCGCTCAGGATCCGCAACTACCGGCTCTTCGCCACCGGCCAGGTCGTCTCCAACACCGGCACCTGGATGCAGCGCATCGCCCAGGACTGGCTGGTCCTCAGCCTCACCGGCTCATCCGCCGCCGTCGGCATCACGACGGCCCTGCAGTTCCTGCCCATGCTGCTCCTCGGGCTGTACGGCGGCGTCCTCGCCGACCGCCTCCCGAAGCGGCGGCTCCTCCTCCTCACCCAGACCGCGATGGGCCTCACCGGCCTCGCGCTCGCCGCCCTCACCCTCTCCGGGCACGTCCAGGTCTGGCACGTCTATCTGATCGCACTGGCCGGGGGCCTGGTCACGGTCGTGGACAACCCCGCCCGGCAGGCGTTCGTCGTCGAGATGGTCGGCCCGGACGACCTGCGCAACGCCGTCAGCCTGAACTCCGCGAACTTCCAGTCCGCCCGCCTCGTCGGCCCCGCCGTCGCCGGTGTGCTGATCACCGCCGTGGGCAGCGGCTGGGCGTTCCTGCTCAACGGCCTGTCCTTCGTCGCCCCCATCGCCGGGCTGCTGCTGATGCGCACGGCCGAACTCCACAAGGTCGACCGCGCACCCCGCGGCAAGGGCCAGCTCCGCGAGGGCCTGCGCTACGTCGCCGGACGCCCGGACCTCATCTGGCCCATCGTGCTCGTCGGCTTCATCGGCACCTTCGGGTTCAACTTCCCGATCTGGCTCACGGCGTACGTGGACGACGTCTTCCACGCCGGCGCGGGGACGTACGGCCTGCTCAACACCCTGATGGCGGCCGGTTCGCTGGTGGGCGCCCTGCTCGCCGCGCGCCGCGGCACCTCCCGGACCCGGCTGCTCGTCGGCGCCGCGCTGCTCTTCGGTCTGCTGGAGACCGCGGCCGCGCTGGCCCCGGAGTTCTGGATCTTCGCGCTGCTGCTGGCACCGATCGGGATGTGCGGCCTGACCATCAACGTCACCGCCAACTCGGCACTCCAGCTCGCCACGGACCCCGCGATGCGGGGGCGGGTGATGAGCCTGTTCATGATGGTGTTCATGGGCGGCACCCCGGTGGGCGCGCCGCTCGTCGGCTGGGTCACGGACGTGTACGGCGCCCGGATCGGCTTCCTCTCCGGCGGCGTGGTCTCCGCGCTCGCCGCGGTCGGCGTCGGCCTGGCCGTCGCCCGCGCGGGCGGGCTACGGCTGAAGATCGACCTGCGGCGCGGCCATACGCACGTGGCGTTCGTGCCGAAGGCGACCGCCGGTGCCGCGGAATCGCTGACCGCCGCCGCGTGAGCGCTCCGCTGACCGCCCTGGGTGTTCGCCCCCGCCGGGTGGGAGAATGGCAGCCGGGCCAGGGGCGATCCACCGGGAGAGGGCAAGTGACGGCGATCTTCG
>NZ_JBSFWT010000152.1:0-9329 GCF_053594975.1 Streptomyces sp. NPDC002537 | reverse complement strand
CGCATCTTCCGCAAAGCTCGGTGCAGCCCAAATCGAATGTCGGCAATCGCCAGAGCAGTCCTCACCCTGGAGCGGCAACCCTGAAAGGGCTCAGTGAACCCTTCTCATCGTGTGCCGCAGGGGTGATGACCTGGCCGTCGGGATCGGTGACGCAGCAAGGCTCCTCGTCGTTGCGCTGGTGTTCTCTACGCACCCGCGCTGCAACCGAGGAGCCTCGTGGTTCCGTATCGTGCCATGCTCGACGTCCCGCATGAGATCGTGGAGCACGTCTCCTGGCTCATCTATGCCCGAAGGTGTGAACTGAACTCGCCGTGGCGAAGGCTCGGTTGCTTCCGCCAGGCGCTCCTTGCCTTGGCTCATCTGCGCAAGAACGAGACACTCGCCGAGGTAGGAGCCGGGTTCGGCGTCTCCACCGCGACAGCCGGCCGATATGTCAACGAGACCGTCGAGATCCTCGCCGAGCACGCCCCGGGCCTGCACGCCGCGCTGCGGACCCTGCTGGCGGAGGGGTTCGTGATCCTCGACGGCACGCTGATCCCCACCGACCGCGTTGCCGCCGACGAGCCGTACTACTCGCAAAAACACCGGCGGCACGGGATGAACGTGCAGGTCATCGCCCGCCCGGACGGCACACCGTTGTGGTTCTCCCGGGCCCTGCCCGGTCGCACCCACGACCTGACCGCCGCCCGCGCACACGGCGTGATCCAAGCCTGCCTCACCCGGCAGGTCTTCGTCCTCGCCGACCGCACCTACCGAGGAGCCAACGGCACCGTCCGCACTCCGTACTACGGCCGTGACCTGCCCGAAAAATACGCACAGTTCAACCGTGACCATGCCCGCCTGCGAGCCCCGGGCGAGCGCGCCTTCGCCCGGCTGAAGGCCTGGAGGATCTTCCGCAAGGCCCGCTGCAGCACCAACCAGATCGGTCAAACCGTCGCCGCCGTTCACGCCCTCGAAATCGCCTGGCGATCAGGATGAGAAACCCTCAGTAACACGGGCGACGGCACTCTAGTTGTCGTCCCCTTCATCGCCATATCCCTGGAGCCGGCACGAAGTCAGACGTCACAGCCCTGGAGTTGGTCGCTGTCGATGCGGACACTGCCACCAAGAAGTGGGGTGTTGAGCTGCAACTCCTGGAGTGGGGAGGCGAGAATGGTGGGCGGGCAAGGGGATATAGCTGTCGTGAAGATCTCCGACTCCTCGAGCAACCTCACCCTCGCCGTAAATCTGCGGACTCACCGCACCGTGTGGCAGAGAGAATTCGCCGCTACATCCGTGGTTGGTACCACGGTGGCCGTGCTGGAGCGGGAGGTCGGCGAGTCACACCTCAAGACCTTCGATCTTTCCACAGGAGAGCCGATGTGGGCCGTACAAGAACGGCAAGTCGTTCGCGAAGTTCCTCGATGCCCGCACCGGTAGAATCCTGAACAGCTTCGATGACATCGAGGATGTCACGTGCGCCTATGACAGCAAGTCCGTGACAGTATGTTCAGGCAGCGCCACCGACTCGGATCGCGTATTCGCCGTTGACGCGACAACGGCGAATACGCTCTGGCAGCTGCCGGACAAGGCAGTCGGCCGAATCGCCCCCAGGGTCACCGCGGCCTGGAACGGCAGGGTTTACGGCAGAACGTCGAACGGTCCTCTTGAGGCAACTCCGCATAATTTCATCCAGGGTAATTAATAGCATGCGTGAACATACGCAAGTCTCGCCCGATTTCCCATAGATCACCTTTTAGGTGCTTTGCGTAACTCCACGCGACAGGACAGTCGGTTAGGTTATCTAACGCCTCGTAGATACTCAAAACTGTCGCAAATGAAGACGGGATTGAAGATAATGCGAGAGCCTGATTGAATTCCTGCCAAGCCGACGGTTTATCACGCTCGCTTGCAGCAGCAGCAGCTGCACCACGAGAGAGCGCGGGGGAAATCGCATTATAGACACCCTCCAGGGCGTCAACCATTTCCCCATATCGAACCTTCCCGATATCTTGAATATGCGCCGCTGCAGCCGAGTCAACCAGCACTTGCTGCTCCGCAGGAGTTTTCGCCTCGTTGGCATCGAATGTCGCGTTCTCTTTTGCAATCAGCTCGCTTACATCATGCAATACCTTATCGGATAATGCACTATATGTGCTATATCCCCCGAATAGCCCATCAAAGACAAATCGTCCGAAGTCTGGCTTAATCACGCTGCTCAGCTTCGCATTATCAATATCTTGCCCGTCCGGGGTTCCAAAGGAAGAGTTCAAATAAGGCGAACCTCCCCCCTCCCAAATGCGAGGGAGGGATGAGTTAAGGGCCCTAACCACCCTAGAATTGCTATTCTTCTTATTCTTAATTATTATCGGCGTCGGTGAAGATGACCATGTAACACTGTCTTCGAGAACCTTCCAGACTGCGTGAATAAGCCGTTCTTGAGCCGCCCAACACGCCAGACCCAAGACATCGGCCATAACACTGCTCTGACGCCCATCCTTGGTGTTGCGGTGTATACGGGCGTCACTGTCACGTGCAGATAGGCTGGATTTTACAGTTTTCTGTGCATTAATGATCAAGGAGTCGTCTAGTGGGTTGGAATCCATCGGGAGCAACTTCCCTTCTGGATTCAAGGGCCTATATATGTAGTAAGCCCAAACTTCGCCGTAAGTGCTCTTTATGTTTCTCATAACCTGATCGTTTATTGCTCTACCGAATACGATATTATCCCCCAGGGAAGGGATCAGGTCTTCCTTGAACAGCTTATCTATGCTCGTCTGAGCCCTCATGAATGCATTATCTGGTATCGCGACGAGTGTCCCCGCAAGTGATCGAGAAACTTGCATCATTGCCTCATACGATAGGGCTAGCCCTTTCGCCGTTTTTCCTTCGTCAGTGTTAGGGGTGCCATGTACATCGCCTTTGTGCTGCTTTAGCTTAACAATCATGTCGTGGAATTTCTCGCCAACAACCAGTTGCAGTTGACGGTAAATGGATTCACTTAGGCGGCAGTACGCTTTTCTTCGACTTTCCTGGTCCAATGCATTATAGCTGGTAAAGTCTCCGGAGTGTAGATACTTCTGGTACAGAGACTTAGGGTCAAAATTAGGTTCCCAAAGGCCAGCTTTCGCTTGTGTCTTTTCTCGCGCATCACCGAGACGTGTGCCTCCAGAAAGTGAGGAAAATGCCAGCATGACTGCGTTTTCAATTGCTGAACTCGCTAGTTCAGCATCATGCACTGCGGCAGCTTGGATACGCACCGCTTCGGCAGCTAGTGTCCTGGACACACTGGTTGTAATTGCATTTAGCTGGCTCGGCCAAATAGAAGTGCTCCATTTCTGCTGGAAAGTTTCCACGTAAGCTTTCGCAGCTTCATCTTCCTTTTTTAGCGCATCTGCTTCCGCGAGCTCCTGTTTGATGACATCATAAACTGCGAATGCAACCATTGCGCCAAAAGTCACTTCGGAACCCAGAATCAAGTCTGCCAGGGTCCACGCGCCAAGCCAGGCGCCCACTTCAACTGCACCCACATAGTCGCCGTGACTAATATCATCTAATGCATAAAGAAAGGCGCTCACGCGAGGTTCGAATGACAATAGCGCCGCCGCTTTTTCAAGTTTCGATGAACCGTCGCGGAAAGCGCTAGCCAGGGCGTTTGGATAGGTGAGTAGCAGCCCGCCCACCTGGGCCCATTCGCCCCCTGTTGCTTTACTCTTCTCTATCTCCTTGCTTTCAAACTCTAATTTGGCCACCCCTGAATCAGTATGTAACAGCTTGGCGTACATACTTTTAGTTGCGGTATATAGGCTGCTCCCTTCGACGGAATTCATCCCTGGGTTCGGTTTCTTCCATCCAGCAGATTCCCAAACTTGCATTCCTGAAGGAAGCCGTAAATCGTTACTTAAATCGCCCATCACGCTCACAAGGCGCACATTACCGGTTTCTTTGTTCCATATTGCTCTCCAGTTTGCTGCTTCAGTAGAGGAACTACTCACATTTGACAGATCAAGCTCTTCCCGGGCCTCACACCGTGGACTAGTTCCTTGCGCTTGCGTCCCCACAATTCCAGTCAGGAGTGTCCTCGTGGGCTCTAAATTCTTATCAAATGACGGGTACGAAGACAGCTGGTGTGTGGCAAACACAGATCCTGTTACGGTCTGTGTTGTCCCATTACTAACGATGTTTCCCCAGTCGGCATTATAGGAAAGTGGATCTCGCTCGGTACAGGCTGACTCCCAGCACCTATTATGCTGTGCCTGATCATCAATCTTTAACGGCACCCCGGCATTCACCTTCACGCGCTCCACAGTTGCCGGATTGTACGCAAAGCGCAGTGGACGGCCGACCGGGGATGCGGTAGCCAGCTCACCCTCGCAGAATAATGCCGTTACGTCTAGGTTAATGGACTGCTGTTCTAGACTATGCTGTACAGTAACCCCATCAGGAGTCGACCTAACGGCTTGGATGGAGCCCGTCAGATTGGTATCTCTGAGTCTTTTCATGAAGCCCAGTAGCGCCTGGCGCAGATTATAGGCACGTGCGGCCGAATCGGGGATTTTATCTATTAATCCTGGTACTTCAACTGCGCGTTTAGTCTCTTCAAGAATAGTCGAGATTGCCTGGCGGGAAGGCCCAGTGTCGAGCTCTTCGCCCTTAATGGTGACACTAGTGTATGTGGAAGCGGCACCAATGCCGAGGAATTTACCAATGGATGAGATTGTACTATTTTTGTTCGGCTGTGGCTGATGGCACTTTACCTTTCCGTCAAATCGGCGCCCCAGAAGCATGTGAAGAGCGTGGATTAGCTCATGTCCCAACCCTACCTCGGGGGGCATCGCAAGTTTCTTCCATCCGCCTGAAGGCGCTGGACCACTCGTTGCACCAGGGATCTCAGCCAGAGGGTCATTCACAATGATCGTGCTTCTCGGGTCGTAGTAGATACGAGCAGTCGATCCGCACCCCTGCCATGGACCGTCCATTTTCTGCGAACCGCTGCTACCTGAGTTCCAAATACCTGTAATATGCTCTATCCGTTGACGGATTTGCTGGCTACTTTCTCCATTCTGAACCTCCGCCTGAGCCTTTTTTATCTCATCGGTGAACCAGTCTGGGGCAGGCTTCGAGGCTATGGTGCTGTTTGCCTCCGCCTGCGCGTCCAGCGCCTTCCAGTTTTCGTCGGGTTTATCTCGCAGTAAGTCTGAATTCCCTAATGCCGGCGGGGTAATCAGCACGCCGTCATCTAAGAACTCGGGCTGAGCCTGCCCTGGGTCATACCGCACATAGCGCGCCCAATATGCCCGTCCTGCATCCCGACAGCGATCGCGTTCTGCTTGAACATAATCCTCTGGAGGACTTATGGGCTGGGCATTTCTGACATGTTCAAGCAGCAACTCTCCAGGGGCTGTACGCTCGAGCTGGTCGAGCATGTCGCACACATCATCCAAATAAGCCTGAGCCTCTGGGCTTTGCGGGTCTGTCTGCGCATTAGGAGATATAATCCTCTGGTCTCTGAGGTTCATGTACATGCCGTGTCCAGGGCAAACCAAGATTCCCGGCCTAACTCTGTAAACTGTGAAGCGCTCGTACTGTGTCGCCAATTGTCCATTATGCATCAAAATGCGCGGAAGTAGAATCTTGAAAACATTGTCCCCAGACCCATTGGTTTGCCTCTGGGGGATAGGCTTGGATATATCGAAGCGGTTTGTTGGCATCGCTTTCTCCCTCATTTGAATCGAACATTCCCTGTACCGTTCAACGACCGCCTGCAACTGCTCGTCCGGATCAGGGACGACCTTTGCGGTGGGCTGGCGCAGATAGCCGAACGGCAGCGGCACCACGAGGTCGCTGCGGCGGGCCTTGCTGATCCTCCCGTTCCACAACCGCTGTTTGATAAGGTGAAGGGGCCTTGCTCCCGAAAGTTGGAAACGGATTATGCGGCTTGCGCCAGCGTAGTTGGTGGTTCGTTGAAAGCTTTTTCGTAGGCGATCGGCGAGCATTATCCGAGACGGGAATGACGCCGGCGGACGTTGTAGCGCTGCAGCCAGCGGAAAGTTTCCAGGCGGGCCTCCGCTCGCTTGACCAGCCCTTCCTCCCTTTCAGCGCCTCCCTTTTGAAGGTCACGTTGAAGCTTTCCGCGGAAGCGTTGTCCGCCGAGCTGCCGACCGCGCTCATGGACTGGATCAGGCCCGCCCGGCCGCAGGCGTCGGCGAAGGCCCTGCTCGTGTATTGCCCGTACTCAACTGGTCGTCGCAACACCGGCTGTTTAGACCGATAGTAGATGCTCGTTGAGGGCTTCGGCGGGTGTCTTCCACCCGAGAGTCTTGCGGGGCCTGCTGTTCAGCGCGGTGGCCGCGGCTTCGAGTTCCATCGGCGTTCCAGCGTGAAAGGTCGGTGCCCTTGGGAAAGTACTGGCGCAAGAGCCCGTTTGTGTTCTCGTTCGTGCCCCGCTGCCAGGTACTGTGCGGGAAGGTTATTCAGAAGTGGTTGATCGTGGTGTGGTCCAGGTGCGGAGGGGTTCGAGCTGGACGACGGTGTCGAGGGTTTGGGGGAAGTGGTCGAGGGTGCCTCGGTAGTTCTCGGAGAGGATCTTCCAGTTCTTCAGGCGGGCGATGCAGCGCTCGACCGCGGAACGGACGGAGGAGTGGGCCCGGTTGCAGTCCTTCTCCACTATGGTGAGCGGCCGGTGCAGGGGCTTCTTGTACGGGGTCAACAACCGGCTGCCCTGGTAGGCCTTGTCGCCGAGGCCGGGATGTCTGCCGACTGCGGTCTCCGCCCCCGAAGCCGTGTAGGCGTAGGAGCCGTGGCGGGCCCCGGGCAGCGGCCGGCCGACGGACCGTAGCCGCCCCCGCAGGTCGGAGATGACCTGGACGTTGTGCCCCACGCGCCGGTGTTTTGCAGAAAACAGCTGCTCGGCGGCCTTCCAGTCCCAGCAGGGGGCCAGGAACCCGTCGACCAGGACCGGCTCGTCGCGGGGCAGCCGCGCGATCCCGAACCCCAGCCGTTTGAGGCTGTCGCGCACCACCGGCCGCAGTAGCGAACCGTAGCGCGAGACGGTCGGCTGCGAGGCACCGAAGAGCTCGCCGGCCATCTCCTGTACCGCGTCGTGCCGCAGGAGGAAACACAGCAGGACCACCGCTTTCCACAACGGCAGTGCATGCGGCCTGCCCGTCGTCCGGTCCCAGTCCGGCAGCCGGCGCTCCACCCTCCCGATGAGCAGGGACAGCTGATACGGGCTCAAGCCGGTAGTACGGTGGAAACGCACCGGTCCCCCCGAGCGTCCGTACGTGCGGTGACACCTCGTACAGTACGCCGAGGGGGCCGATCTTGCCGTCAGCGATCAACTACCGGAGATCCACAGAGTTTTGAATGACCTTCCAGGCAGAGAAGAATTCTTCCCTGTAGGGCCTGAATCTGCGAATCACCTATGAAATGACCGGCAAGGAAACAGGTTGCATAACCGCATCATACCCGGAAGGCTTAAATTCGATAGAAATATTTTGCGAAGCGCTTGAGGATGTAGGGAGCAGATATATTCTAAATTCTCCCCATTCGTCTGTCATTATGTTGATCGGCGTACTGCCGGCCTCGTGCTCACCATCTCCAAGCTTGATATTACTTACTCCTTTTACGCTGCATTCGATACTGGAAGTCGGAAAGGGGGAAGTGAAGTCCAGTGCCGCGTATTGGCCTACTTTCATCTCATCTGGGATATCGCTAAATAGTGCGACCTTGGCAGGTGCTGATCGTTTCAAAGTCACCTGATTTGACTGTCCCCCAAGGATCTTACACTGAACTTCATATACCCCTGGCCCCTTCACGGCTGGGAAATCATTGATTCGAACTTTCCCAGCCGCCCCTGCAATGAATTCCTTAGTTAAAGAATAGCCCAGGGGGCCTGACGTCGTGACGACGATAGCGCATCCAGTTGCTGGAGCATGAGGCCCTTGTGCAGTGTCGTTGACGATTAACTCTATGCCCTTGAATACACCTGCAGCCCACTCTTCGTCAGAAGTTCCTCCTCCCGAAACAACTGAAATCTTCGGTTCAGTAACAGCGGGAAGCGGAACTTTGATGTCAGCGTGATCACTTCCAGAGGTAATCTTCAGTAAAGTTTCCCCGGGATTCCCTGGTTTGATGGCGTGGAGATACATATCAACGCTACCGCTAGCGGTGCTGCGAGCTGCAAATTCTGCGTCACTCGTCGGCCTACTTGATCCGGACCCCGTTAGAACGACACCGTTACCTGCCGCTTGACACTTGACATCGCGGTTCCGCCATTGCGGTCCAATAAGTTGCACCTTAAGTTGCTCAAATTTCCCTGGATACCAATGCAACGGAGGAGGGGAAGTGGCAATCGCTTCTGGCGCTACACGGTTGACGCTCTTTGGTAAAGCCACACCTTTAACCTCTGCAGTTAATATGTACTTTCCAGAGCCTGAGAAAGGCGTGAAGGCAGGTGACTCTGCAATTCGATCTCTATCGGTATAAACTTCGACTGACTCTTGCCGTCCTGCACTGTCTTTGAGTGTGAATGTAACTCCGACAGTTGATAGATAGTCTGCCATGACAATCCCCTCTGCTGGTAAAATTTCACAGTTAAGCCAAATTGTCTGGATGGCTTCTCTTGATCGTTCTCGGAAGCTGATTCTGCGGGCGCTATGAGCTCGTAACAAGATCTTGCTGAGGCGCCATGGTCGGGCGTGACTGAGCCTCTTTCATCCTGAATAGCTATAGGTGAGAAGGGTGTGGAGGGCTTAGAGGGCATCTGATCAACGTTCAGGCGATGGTGCCCGTTTCGCCCGATTCGATTCGCCAGCTTGGTGTGGATTCTCCGGTGAGTTTGCGGCTCATTGTGTTAGCCATGGCCCAGTGGATCATCGTCTGGGATCTCTGAGGCAGGGCTTCGTAGTCGCGTGTCAGTCGGCGGTGTTGCATCAGCCAGCCAAAGGTCCGCTCGATCACCCAACGTTTCCGAATGGGCCGGAAGCCGGTACTGGTGGGCCGTTTCGCGACCTCGACGTCCATTCCCAGGCGGGCCCCGTGGTTGATCACGGAATTCTGGTAGCCGCCGTCCACCCAGACTTTGGTCACTCCTGGGTGGGATGCGGCGACGTGGTCGAGCAGTTGCTTACCGCCGGCGGTGTCGTGAACGGAGGCCGCTGTCACGATCACGGCGAGGAGGAGGCCGAGGGTGTCGGTGGCCAGGTGGCGCTTACGTCCCTTGGTCTTCTTCCCGTTATCCCGGCACCGGGATAACGCAAATTATCTGGGGTCATCAGTTATGCCGGGTCCAGTGCATCCGCGCTGGATGAGGGCAGGGTGGCAGCGGCGGAGGCCGTGATATCTGCAGG
>NZ_JBSFWT010000151.1:0-9352 GCF_053594975.1 Streptomyces sp. NPDC002537 | reverse complement strand
GGAAGAGCAGCGCGTAGCCGATCTGACCGGCCGCGCCGGTGACGGTGACATTGACGGGAGTGCGGGTCATGGCGATCTCCTGCTGCGAACTGGGGCCGGGCTTCCCCGCCCACGGATGAGGATCTCCGGGTACCGGGGGATCCGGAGCCAGGCTGTCCCACCGGCCTGTCGGCACCAAGCCGGAGCTCCCCATCTTTATGAGGCCATAGACGCGCCGTATGAGTCCGGACAGCGAGGCGTCAGGCAAGGGCCGGGTCCTCGTGTCGCCTATGGAGGCCGGGAATCCACCTCCGGACGACAAGGCCGAAGCGTGTGAAACCGTAGCGTCGGGACTGTCGTCTCCGGGCTCCATGGTGTCACCCCCGGCGGATTCCCCACGAGAAAGTGCCATGACAACCAACTTCATCGTGCCCGCGCCGGAGAACCAGGCGCACATTCTCCTCGCCGAAGGTGACAGCGCCATACGCACCGCGGTTCACCTGGCTCTGGAACGCCACGGTTTCACCGCGACGACCGTGGACGACGGCTTCAGCGCCCTCGAAGTGGTCCGTGAGGAGGAACCCGACCTGGTCCTCCTCGACTTCGCGCTTCCTGGCGTCAACGGGATCGACGTATGCCGCAAGATCCGTGAGACGAGCTGCGTGCCGATCCTCATGATGGCGGCACAGGAGGACAACTTTGACGCGGTCTGTGGTTTCGAGGCGGGTGCCGACGATTATGTGGTCAAGTTGTGCGACAGGGCTGTGCTTGTCGCCCGTGCCCGCGCCCTGCTGCGTCGTGCGCGTTTCAACTCGAGGCCCCAGCGCCCCTGGTGGCTTCCCTGAATGACCCGCGCACGGGTGTGGGAGGGATGCTTCCTGGCTCGTCGGCGCCGTCCTGATAGGCGGCCACACCTGGATTCACCGACCGGTCGTACGGGCTGCACACCATACTGGCCACTGCCATCGTCCTTGTCCCGGTAGGGGTTTCCACGGGCGGGGACACGTCGCTGGTCCATATCCGCCTGATGGACACCTTGCTTTCCTTTCCCACGCGATCGCCGTCGTCTTCGGATACCTGCTCCGGCCGCGGAAGCGTCCTCCGACCACGACCAGCACGGAGAGCCCGGACTGACCGCAGGTCCGTCGGCAGCGCTGCGAGTGGCCGGCGCCGCGCCCTTCGTGTATCCCAAAGTCGTTGGCCGGTCCCCCTTCGCGGGGCGCCGGCGGAGGACTGCCATGGGAGGCTGGGACCGTGCCGGAACTCCACGACCCTTGAGAGTTCCTCGGCAGAGTCCGGCACGCGTTCACCACTGCCTGTCCACGTACCTGCGGTGTCACTCCCCGACCCCTGACGGCGGACGCTGCCGATGCAACCGTCTTGTTCGGTACGCAGCATCGGCGCGCCCGCGGATCGGGTCCGCGGAAATTCCGGATCCGCGCTCACGGAAGCACCCTGTTCACCTATGTGGTCTAGTGTGATCGCGCATCAATTCACCGTCGGCTGTCGGAAAGTAAGGACGCCTCGGAAGTGATACAGGATGTCGGGTGCGAGATGCCGATAGATCTCATCCTCGACGAGTACACGTTCCCTGTAAGGGCAGTTTTCAAGTACTCGAGTTCGTGCCCTTACGAGGTACAGGTCACGTTCATGCTGGGAGGCCAGGAAGTCGCCTCTTGGCGGTTCGCGCGGAGCTTGCTCGTACAGGGGATCGCAAGGTTTTCCGGGGCCGGGAACGTACATGTATGGCCGGACAGCGAGAACGGCGAATCTGTGGTCTACCTGGGCCTGCACGGCACCCTGGTCGGCGTGCTGTTCCGTGTGCGAATGTCTGACCTCATCATCTGGAACAGCCGTACGCAGAGCCTCGTCCCGCTGGGTGCCGAGCATCTGTATGTGGATGTGGACGCGGGGCTGGCCGAGCTGTTCTCCGAGTGACCAGGGCGGTCGCGGGCACGTTGGCGTGAGGGCGCCGACAGCGAGTGGCAAACCGTGGCCGCTGAGGAAATGCAAGGCCCCCGTGACCCGGGGGATGGGTCACGGGGGCGGGGGCTGCCCACTCGACAGCCCGACAGCGAGAGGGTTGGGGGTGGGCCCTCTGCTGTGGCTTGGCGAGGCAAGGCCGGCTTGCCTGCTGACGTGATCCGAGCGAGTCGCGATTCCCCCCGAGAGTGAATCCGGATTCAGGCGGTACTCGTTGAGATCTGATCGTGCTCCGTACTCTACGGGTCCTCGGTGACCGGTGTTGTCGGCTATAGGTGTACTGAGGCAAGCCATTTGGCCTACTTCCTCGTGCGTAAATGTTGCCCATGACGGCGGGGTGTGGCCCCAGGGCGGTTTTCTCGTGGGGCATGCCCTCGTGTGATCACATATCGATGAATCGGATCGACCGCACTGCCGTCGGCCTCGAGCCAAAGCGCCCGGATCGGAGGGGTGTTGATTGGCACCTCGACGCCGGAGGCGGCACTGCCCTCTTTCGTCGATCCGGATGTATTCCCATGGGCGACATGGTGGGCAGTGAATTCTGTTTAGTGTGGAGGATACGTTTCGTAATCGTTGGAATCTCCTGACGTGCAGAAAGAGTCAATGTTGTCCACTGTTCGTCTCGATACCTTTCAAGGGCGTCCTTCCGGGATGGGGCCGAGGCGCCATGCGCGCGCGGTCCGTGTCGGATCCGTGGTCGTTGGCGGTGACGCCCCCATCTCGGTGCAGTCGATGACCACGACCAGGACATCGGACATCTCCGCGACGGTCCAGCAGATCGCCGAACTGGCGGCCGTCGGCTGTGAGATCGTCCGGGTGGCCTGCCTCAATCAGGACGACGCGGACGCGCTCGCGGTGATCGCGAAGAAGTCCCGTATCCCAGTGGTCGCGGACATCCACTTCCAGCCCAGGTACGTCTTCGCCGCGATCGAAGCGGGCTGCGCGGCCGTCCGCGTGAACCCCGGCAACATCCGCCAGTTCGACGATCACGTCAAGGAGATCGCGAAAGCGGCATCCGGTTCGGGCACTTCGATCCGCATCGGAGTCAACGCCGGGTCGCTCGACCCGCGTCTGTTGCAGCTGTACGGCGGGGTCACCGCCGAGGCGCTCGTCAGGTCCGCGCTGTGGGAAGCCTCGCTCTTCGAGGAGAACGGCTTCCGCGACATCAAGCTCTCGGTCAAGCACAACGATCCGGTCGTGATGATCGAGGCGTACCGGCAGCTGGCCGCCCGCTGCGACTATCCGTTGCACCTGGGGGTGACGAAAGCCGGCCCTTCCTTCCAGGGGGCGATCAAATCGGCCGCCGCCCTCGGCGCGCTCCTTTCGGACGGCATCGGCGACACCGTCCGCGTCTCGCTCTCCGCGCCGCCGACGGAGGAAGTCAAGGTCGCCACGCACATCCTGGAGTCCCTCGGCCTGCGGCAGCGCCGTGTGGAGATCATCTCGTGCCCGTCCTGCGGGCGTGCCCAGACGGACGTCAACAAGCTGGCCGGTCAAGTCGGTGCGGCTCTGGAAGGAACCGAGGTCCCGCTGCGGGTCGCGGTCATGGGCTGCGACATCAGCAGCCCGCACGAGGTGCGGGACGCGGATCTCGGCGTCGCTTCCGGCAACGGTGAGGGCCAGATCTTCGTCAGGGGCGAGGTGACCAAGACCGTCCCGGAGTCGAAGATCGTGGTGACACTCATGGACGAAGCCATGAAGCTCGCCGAGCAGATGGAACGGAGCGGCATCACGGCGGACCGACCGCGTGTCGACACGGACCTCGTGGGCCGTGGACATCTTTCGGCGCAGGAACTTCCGCACACCTGGCGAAACACCGGTCTGGTCGATGCCCCCTCACCCGGAACAGCGGGAATGACGGCGGGCTATCCGGGGGCCCACCACTTCGGGCCGGGCCGCTCCAATGAATACATCACCCGGCTTGGCCGGCTCCTGATCGAGCGTGGCGGCGGGCGCTTCTACCAGCGGGGCGCGGGGCCGTCGTGGGGAATGGCGGATCTCGACGCGACACGGGCGTTCCAGCTGGCCCAGGGGTGGACCGGGGGCGAAACGGACGGCATTCCCGGCCCCCGGACATGGGACTACCTGGTCACCGGGAGGGGAAACGACATCACCGCCGCGCCGGTCGCTGATATCGGCGGACCGGCGGGGGACAGAGTGCCGTCCCCGGTGCCAGGGCATACCGTCAGCTACGCGTTCGGCACGCCCAACACCGGCTATTCGAGCGGCTACCACACCGGTGACGACTATGCGGCGCCGGCCGGTACTCCGGTGGTGGCGGTACGCCCGGGCGTCATCGCCTGGGCGAACTCCGACGGAGGCGCCTACGGGAGCTGGATCGGACTGGAAGCCGACAACGGGCGCACCTATGTCTACTGCCATCTTTCCGACCGGTCGGTGACCGCCGGTGAGCACGTCCGAGCAGGGCAGCAGCTCGGCAAGGTAGGGGCGACCGGAAACGCTACAGGGCCGCACCTGCACTTCGAGGACCGTCCCCGCGGAGGCCAGTACGGCCAGGTCCGCAAACCCATGTGGTGAAGACCCCGCCAGATACCCCGATACATCCGGGAACAGCCCGCCCGGCCGCCTGAGCGGATCCGGAGCCGGGCGCACCTGGACCTACAGGAGAGATGGACCGAGCAGACGTGGGACGGGCACAGCAGAGGGACAGGAAGCCCAAGAAGCCCAAGAAGAAAGGCATACGCCGGTTCTTCACATGGAAGATGCTCCTCGCCTATTTCCTGGGCGTGGTGTTGCTTGGTGTGGGTGCCTTCGTGGTGCTCTACTTCAGCGTGGCCGTGCCGGGGGAGGGCAATGCGGCAGCCAAACTGCAGAGCAACCTCTACAAGTTGAGTGACGGCAGGACAGTCGCCCGGGTCGGTGAGATGAACCGCGAGGACGTACCTCTTTCGAAGATCTCCAAGGACGTCCAGCACGCCGTCGTCGCGGCGGAGAACAAGACCTTCTACACCGACTCCGGTGTCGATCCGCAAGGCATCGCGCGGGCCTTCTTCAGCACCCTGATGGGCCATGGCAAGCAGGGAGGCTCGACGATCACTCAGCAGTTCGTCAAGAACTACTACCTGGACCAGCAGCAGTCTGTTTCCCGCAAGTTGAAGGAACTGATCATCTCGCTCAAGGTCCAGGACAAGTTCTCCAAGGACCAGATCCTCCAGGGCTACCTGAACACCAGCTTCTATGGGCGTGGCGCCTACGGTATCCAGGCCGCCGCACGCGCGTACTACAACAAGGACGCCGACAAGCTCAACGTCCAGGAGAGCGCCTATCTCGCCGCCTTGCTCCAGGCGCCCAGCCAGTACGACTGGGCGGTGGCCACCGAGGACGGCAAGAAGAACGTCCAGGCCCGCTGGGGCTATGTGCTCGACAAGATGGTCGAGCAGAACTGGCTCAGCTCCGAGGACAGAGCCAAGATGCAGTTCGAGAAGCCGACCGACCCCAAGCCCGCCGCAGGTCTGAAGGGCGAGAACGGCTACTTGGTCGAGATGGCCAAGCAGGAGGTCATTCGGGACCTGGTCAAGGAGGGCCGTAGCGAGAAGGACGCCGAGCAGGAGTTCGCAGCGGGCGGCTGGACCGTCACACTCAGCATCGATTCCAAGAAGCAGAAAGCCTTGGAAGACGCGGTGAAGAACAAGCTGCTCGACAACCTGGATCCGCGGTCCCGCGCGGTTGACGGTCATGTCCAGACCGGAGCGGTGTCCGTGGACCGCAAGACCGGCAGGATCGTCGCCCTGTACGGCGGCCCGGACTACCTCAAGCACTACACCAACAACGCCACACGCCGGGACTACCAGCCCGCCTCCACCTTCAAGCCGATCATCCTGGCGGCCGCTCTGGAGAACGGCTCGAAGACCCAGGGCGGCCAGCGGATCACTCCCAGCACGTCTTACGACGGCACCAACAAGCGGCCGGTCGTCGGTCCGCACGGCGGCGGCTATGCACCGGAGAACGAAGACGGTTTCTCCCAGAACCCCATCTCGGTGCAGGACGCGATGGACAAATCCGTCAACGCGGTCTTCGCGCAGATGGTCGTCGACGTGGGCCTGAGCGATGTCAAGAAGACCGCCGAGGGCCTCGGCATGAAGGGCAATGACACAGGGTTCTATCTGAGTCCCGCCATGGCGCTCGGTTCCATGGGCGCGAGTCCGCTGGACATGGCGGGCGTCTATGCCACGCTCGACAATCACGGCAAGAAGGTCACGCCGAGCATCCTGAAGTCCGTGTCCCGGAGCGGCAAGGAGTTCAAGCTCCCCGACCCGATCGGCAAGGATCACATTGTCGGGCGCAGTGCCGCCGACGGCGTGACCTCCGTTCTGAGGGATGTGGTCAACCAAGGCACCGCGAGTCACGTGCGCAGCTCGCGGTACGACGTGGCGGCCAAGACCGGCACTTCCGACGACAACAAGTCCGCCTGGCTCACCGGTTACACACCGGACCTCATCACGTCCGTCGGCCTGTTCGGCGAGGCCCCGGGAGGTACACAAGTCACCCTGAAGAATGCGGGCGGGAAGGGCCGTGTGAACGGCGGTGCATATCCGGCCGACATCTGGGCGGCGTACACCGAAAAGGCGCTCGGAAGTGATGCCACCGCCAAGTTCGACCTGGAGACCGGCGGCTATGCCGACCCCGGGCCGCCGGCGGGGTCGCCGCCCCCTTCCTCTCCCTCGGCTCAGGCTTCGCCTTCGGATTCGCCACCGCCATCGACGCATTCCTCGCCTCCGCCGGACGGCACGGTGACCGGTGGCGCGGGCGGCGCGGCTGCCGGAGGCACTGCCGCCGGCGGTACGAGCGCGGGTGTGTCGGGAGGTGCCAACGGGGGTGCCGCCGGAGGTGCGGCTGGTGGTTCCAGTGGCGGTGCGGCTGGCGGCGCCAATGGTGGCGCGGCCGGAGGTACCAGTGGTGGTTCCAGTGGCGGCGCTGCCGGGGGAACCGCTGGTGGTTCTACCGGCGGTGCGGCCGGTGGTTCCAGTGGCGCTTCCACAGGCGGAGACGCCAATGGGGGCGCGAACAGTGGTGGCCCCCGCCCGAAGCCGTAGAACCGGCCTGAGACAGGCCTGGCCCCCGGAGAAGCCGGTGAGTCGCACCCCACTGCCCGGGTGCGACTCATCAGCTTCCGCGGAAGCCCGCCCCGGATGCCATATGGAGCGCGTCAAGAGCCCGCCAGTGTCCGTAAGGAAGGCGCTAATAAATGAGTTATCCGCATTTTTAGCCTGTCTCCTATAGATGTCCGTTTAATTCGCATTACTACCCAGGAGTACACGATGGCCGACGTGGCCTTCGTCGTCACCACGATCGCGGTTTTCGCGCTGGTGGCTCTCGTCGCCAAGGGGGTGACGAAGCTGTGACCGCCGAGAACATCATCGGCCTGGTCGTGGCCGTCGCCCTGCTGGGCTATCTGACCCTCGCCCTCGTCTTCCCGGAGAGGTTCTGAGCCCCGACATGAGCCCCGTACTCTCCGGCCTGCTCCAGCTGCTCGCGCTCATCGTGGCGCTGGGACTGGCCTACCGACCGCTCGGTGACTACATGGCCCGGGTCTACTCCTCCGACCGGCATCTGCGGGTCGAGAAGTGGATCTACAAGGCCGTCGGCGCCAACCCCGGCGTCGAGATGCGCTGGCCCGCGTACCTGCGCGGTGTCCTGGCCTTCTCCGTCGTCAGCGTCCTCTTCCTCTATCTGCTCCAGCGGATCCAGGGCTCCTTGCCCGGATCGCTCGGCTTCGCCTCCATCTCACCGGACCAGGCGTTCAACACCGCCGTGTCCTTCGTGACCAACACCAACTGGCAGTCGTACTCGGGCGAGCAGGCCATGGGCCACGTTCTCCAGACCGGTGGCCTCGCGGTGCAGAACTTCGTCTCCGCCGCGGTCGGTGTCGCGGTGGCGGTCGCGCTCGTCCGCGGTTTCGCCCGCTCCCGTACCGGTGAGCTCGGCAACTTCTGGGCGGACCTGGTGCGCGGCACCGTCCGCATCCTGCTCCCGGTCTCGGTGATCGCCGCGGTCGTCCTGGTGGCGTGCGGCGCCATTCAGAACTTCGCGGGTATCCACGAGGTCGGCCAGTTCATGGGCGGGTCGCAGCAGTGGAACGGTGGTGCGGTGGCCTCGCAGGAGGCCATCAAGGAGCTGGGCACCAACGGTGGTGCCTACTTCAACGCCAACTCCGCCCACCCCTTCGAGAACCCGAACGCCTTCAGCAACCTCTTCGAGATCTTCCTGCTGCTGGTCATCCCGTTCTCGCTGACCCGCACCTTCGGACGCATGGTCGGCAACGTCAAGCAGGGCTACGCGATCCTGGGCGCGATGGCGGTCATCTGGGTCGGCTTCAGCCTGCTGATGATGTGGACCGAGTTCCACCACGGTGGCCCGGCTCTGCACGCGGCGGGCGGCGCTATGGAGGGCAAGGAGCAGCGCTTCGGGATCGGCGCTTCGTCGATCTTCGCGACGAGCACCACGCTGACCTCGACCGGTTCGGTGGACTCCTTCCACTCCTCCTTCACCGGTCTGGGCGGCGGCCTGACCCTGCTGTCGATGATGCTGGGCGAGATCGCGCCCGGCGGTGTCGGCTCCGGCCTCTACGGCATGCTCGTCATGGCGATCGTCGCGGTGTTCATCGCGGGCCTGATGGTCGGCCGTACGCCCGAGTACCTCGGCAAGAAGATCGGCACCCGCGAGATCAAGCTCGCCGCGTGCTACATCCTCATCACCCCGGCTCTGGCACTGGGCTTCACGGCCGTGGCGATCCTCATGCCGTCCACGCGGGACTCCATGACCAACTCGGGCGCGCACGGCTTCTCGGAAGTCCTCTACGCCTACACCTCCGGTGCCAACAACAACGGCTCCGCCTTCGCCGGTCTCAACGCGAACACCCCGTGGTTCAACACCACGATCGGTCTCGCGATGCTGCTCGGCCGTTTCCTGCCGATGGTCTTCGTCCTGGCGCTGGCCGGCTCGCTGGCCAAGCAGATTCCCGTGCCCGAGACCGCGGGCACCCTGCGCACCGAGAAGCCGCTCTTCGCGGGCCTCCTCGTCGGCGCGATCCTCATCATCACCGGTCTGACGTACTTCCCGGCCCTGGCCCTTGGCCCGATGGCCGAAGGACTGGCGTCATGACCACCGACACGAAGAAGCACGAGAACGCCATGTCCACCACTACCCCGACCCGGACACCTCACCAAGACACCCCCACCGGGCACAAGCCCGAGAATGAACGTGTCTCCGGTGGTCTTTTCGACCCGGCGCAGTTGCTGAAGTCTCTGCCGGATGCGTTCAAGAAGCTCGATCCCCGGGTGATGGTGAAGTCCCCGGTGATGTTCGTGGTCGAGGTCGGTTCGGTGGTGACCACGGGGCTGGCGCTGAAGAATCCGGGTGACTGGTTCGG
>NZ_JBSFWT010000150.1:0-9627 GCF_053594975.1 Streptomyces sp. NPDC002537 | reverse complement strand
GGGCCGCAGGCCGCCCCCGCCGCAGGCGGCCACGGCGGGACAGCCGGGGGGCCGGGGCGCGCAGCCCCGGTTTCGGGAAGGGGCGGGGCTGGGGAACAAGCCCGCCGCAGGCGCGACCGGCCCGCGCCCGGAGATCCCGCCCCCCGCTTGGACCACTCGGTTCGCCCACCCGCACCCCACCAGGAAAGGTGGAAGGCGGCAACGCGCACCAGCTGGTCAGGAGCGAGCGGTGGGGAACCAAGAGGGGCCAGAGCGCAGCGCCCCGCGGAGCGAGTGGTCCCCGAGAGCCCGCCTGGCCAACCAGGCCGCCCGCCACCTCCCGTACGTCCTCGTCGGCGGCGGCGTGGTCTTCGACATCTTCACGCCCCCCAACTTCACCTGCGCCCCCTTCGAGAACGCCGCGCCCCTCGTGGCCGCCCCCTTCCACTCCCTGCGCGGCACCGCCGCCATCGCGCTGACGGCCATCGCCGCCTCGCTGAGCCTGGTCCTCCATGAGCGGGCGAATGACGCCGGCGCGGCCGTCAGCGAGGTCGTCACCGTCGCGGTGGTCTCCCTGATCGCCCTCGGCATCAACCGCATCGCACGCCGCAGCAACCGGCAGCTCGCCTCCGCCCGTGGCATCGCGGAGATCGCCCAGCGGGCCGTACTCCCGGCCCCCGCCGCCCGCACCGGCGGCCTGCGCGTCGCGGCACGCTACGTGGCGGCGGAGGCGGACGCCCGGATCGGCGGCGACCTCTACGCGGTCCAGGACACCCCGCACGGCGTACGCGTCATCGTCGGCGACGTCCGCGGCAAGGGCCTGGAGGCGGTGGCGGCGGTCGCGGTGGTCATCGGCGCGTTCCGCGAGGCCGCCGAACAGGAGCCCGCCCTGGACGCGCTCGCCGCACGGCTGGAGCGCGCGTTGCAGCGGGAGGGCGCACGGCGCGCGGACCTGGATCAGTTCGAGGGTTTCACCACCGCCGTACTGGCGGAGGTGCCGCCCGACGAGCCCGTCCTGCGCCTGGTGAACCGCGGCCATCCGCCGCCCCTCCTGCTGCACGCGGACGGCGGCGTCGCCGAGGCGGAACCCGCCGTCGCGGCACTGCCCCTGGGGATGGGCGAACTGGGGGAGTGGGCGGACAGAGTGGAAGAACGGGAGTTTCCCCCGGGAACGACGTTGCTTCTCTATACGGACGGGGTCACAGAGGCCAGAGATGCCTCCGGTGTTTTCTATGACCCGAAGGCGCGCTTGACGGGCCGACAGTTCAGCGGCCCCGACGCGTTGCTCGACGCGCTGGTCGTCGACGTCACCCGGCACTCGGGCGGCCGGACCGCGGACGACATGGCCCTGCTCGCGATCCGGCGCGGCGACGGCCGTCACGCTCCCGCTTCTTATGCCGGTCCGCACGGGCTGTAGTTGTCCGTCCGCGCGCAGTGCAGTTGATCTTGATCGTTCCGCATTCCCTCGGAATAAAGACCGTTTAAGGGAACGACTCAACAGGTCGGGCTTCTTGCCAAGTCCTGACCAAGGACACGACGGATTCACGCTTTCGGCTTGGAAATCATGCGGCCTGTCTATTAACGTTCGATAACGACGTACGGTCCACACAACCGTCGCAAGAGGCGGCACCGTGCGCCTTCGCCGAATCCCTCGGGCACAAGCAAGACCTGATACACCAGCAGCAACTGGGAACCGGGGAACCACCACCCTGGGGTGAATCGGGCCGCACCGGTCCGTAGGAGACCTTCCTGCTCCGAACCCTCCCCCAGAGCCTGTACGGCCTGGGGGCCCGCACCGCTGACCCGGTAGGCGAGAAGGACGGAAAGGAGTGCGCCCCCGTGGCGTCCAACGAGCCTGCCCTCGACCCCACTCTGCACGGGCCGTACGAGCCCTACGCGTCCTACGCGCCCGAACCCCCGATCGTGCCCGCGTACATGACCGCGCACATGCCGATGGGGGAGGCCCTGGAAGCTGAGGCCGGGTCAGTGCCAGTGGCGGCGGCAGGATCTGTCGCCCCGTCGGCTCCCGTCGGCAGCGACGCCCATGACGCGTGGGACGCGTGGCACCCCAGCGCCCCGGCCCGCGGCGGCAGACACCGCGTCGCCAAGCCGCGCGGTGGCACGATGGCCCGCAGCGGCGCCGTCCTCGGCGTCGGCGTCATCGCGGCGGTCGGCGCGGGCGGCATGGCGAGCGCACAGGACCGCCCGGCGGCGCCGATATCGATGCCGGACCTGCCGGGCGTGGGCGCGCTCCTCGGCGACGACACCAAGGACACCGGAGACGCCGTGGCCCCCGCACCCGGTGCCGACCAGCCGCTGACCCAGGCGGGCCTGAGCGTCGAGGAAGCGGCGAACGGCACCGCGAACGCGGGCGAGGCACTGCGCGCCCGCATCCTCCAGCAGGCCGAACACCAGCAGAGCGTGGCGGACGAGGACGCGCGCGCCGCGGTCCAGCGGAAGGCCGCGGAGGAAGCGGCGAAGACGGCGGCGAAGACGGCCGAGGCCGCGAAGGCTGCCGAAGCGGAAAAGGCCGCTGCCGCGAAGACGGCGGAGAAGGAAGCGGAGAAGGAAAAGGAAGCCGAGCCGGACCCGAACCGCTCGGCGAATAAGGGCGGCGGCGCTCCGAATCAGGCACCCTCTCCCGAAAAGCCGGCCGAAGACGTCCCCCGGGCCAAGGGTTCGTACACCCTGCCGGTCGGCTCGTACACCCTCACCGCGGGCTTCGGCCAAGCGGGCAATATGTGGTCCGCGAACCACACCGGTGAGGATTTCGCGGCCCCCACCGGTACGCCGGTCAAGGCGGTCGGCAACGGCACGATCACCCACGCCGGGTGGGCGGGCGCGTACGGCTACCGCATCGTGCTGAAGCTCGACGACGGCACGGAGCTGTGGTTCTGCCATTTGTCGTCGATGGTCGTCACCTCGGGCCGGGTGTCCAGCGGCGATGTGATCGGCAGGGTGGGTGCGACCGGAAATGTCACGGGCCCCCACCTCCACCTGGAAGTCCGCCCCGGCGGCGGCGCCCCGATCGACCCTCTGCCGTGGCTGCGGGACCGCGGCCTGGAGCCGTAACCACTCCGTTCGGGGAGCCTGCGGACACCGCTCGGGGAGGAGTAGCGGAATACCCGTATCCGCGGGGACGCTGGAGAGAGGTATGGCTGACATTCACAAGAAGATCGGCAACCTCTCGGTCCACCCGCTCGCCCTCGGCGGCAATGTCTTCGGGTGGACGGCGGACGAGGCGGAGTCCTTCGCCGTCCTCGACGCCTACGCGGCGGCGGGCGGCAATTTCATCGACACCGCCGACGTCTATTCCGCCTGGGTACCCGGGCACCAGGGCGGCGAGTCGGAGACCGTACTCGGCAACTGGTTCGCCTCGCGCGGCAATCGCGCCGACATCGTCCTGGCCACCAAGGTCGGCGCGGGCTTTCCCGAACCGCGCGGCCTGTCCGCGGCCGTCATCAAGTCGGGCGTCGAGGAATCCCTGCGCCGCCTGCGTACCGACTACATCGACCTCTACTACACCCATTACGACGACCCGTCGGTGCCGGTGGAGGAATTCATCACCGCCCTCGACGCGCTGGTGAAGGAGGGCAAGGTCCGCGAGATCGCCGCCTCCAACATCACGGCGGAGCGGCTGGCGGAGGCCCTGGACTTCTCCGACTCCGCGGGCCTGGCGAAGTACGTCGCCATCCAGCCGCACTACAACCTGGTCTCGCGCGACACGTACGAGGGCCCGCTCGCGGACGTCGCCGCCCGGCACGGCCTGGCCGCCGTCCCGTACTGGGCCCTGGCTTCCGGCTTCCTCACCGGCAAGTACCGTCCGGGCGCGACGGTGGACAGCGCGCGGGCCGAGGGCGCCGGCAAGTACCTGGAAACGGAGCGCGGCCTCCGCGTACTGAAGGCGCTGGACGAGGTGGCCGCCGCCCACGAGGCGGAGCTCGCCACGGTCGCCCTGGCCTGGCTCGCCTCCCGCCCCACGGTCGTCGCTCCGCTGGCGAGCGCCCGCACGGTGGCCCAACTCCCGTCCCTGCTGGCGGCGGCGGACCTGAAGCTGACGGAATCGGAGCTGGCCCTCCTGACGGAGGCGTCGGCGTAAGAGGCGCGGGGGCCGGACTCCGGCCCCCACACCCCTTCACATCCCTTTCAGGCCCGGCTCTCCACAACCCAGGAGGCCAACGCGACCCCACCCGCAACAGCGAAGACGGACGGCCAGGCGCCCACCTTCTTCGCCAGCGGGTGGGACCCGGCGAACGCGGCCACGTACAGCCCCGTCAACGCGGCAGCCTTCCCGGCCCCGGCCTTCCCTGCCCACTGCCGCGCCGCGACGGCCCCGGCAGCGGCGAGCGCCACCCCACCGAGCGGCCGCTTCTTCGTCCACCGAGCGACGCCGTACCCCCCGACGAGCCCACCGGCAGCCACGACGGATGTCGGAACTCCAGCCATCAGCACAACCTCCGCATCAACAGACTCTTGGCTTTCGAGGCTACGCCGGGCCGTACGGGCGGTGGCCAGGGGCCGGTGTCACCACGGCTCAGGGCGCTGCGGCGCGCGCTGGTTGGATCACCCGCAGCGGAGCATGGATGATCACCTCGACCGCTGATCACGTAACGGGGAGGGACCCATGACCCGCACCATCCGCCGCACCGCCACCGCGCTCGCCGCCCTCGCACTCGGCGCCGCCGCCCTGACCGTCACCACCGCCTGGTGGAACCACCCCTCACACAAGGCCCAGGCCGACGAAACCGTCACCACCGCCGCCTGGTGGAACCACCCCTCGCACCACGCCCAGTAGCCCGGACACGACAGCGCTCCAGCCACCGGGCCGGGGCGCTGTGGTTGTCCCAGGGGGCCTTGAGTCGCCCCACCGGACGCGCCCTGGGAGCCTGTATCGCCACAGCTAGTGGCCCGTGTCCGCGAGCGGCTCGAACCACACGCACTTCCCGACGACGTTCAGTTCGTCCCACACGAGGGTGACTCCAGAGGCCGCAGAGAGACGCCGGACGAGCATCAGCCCCCGCCCGTCCTCCTGCCCGGCCCGCGCCGTACGCCGCCGCGGCCGTCGCCCGTGATCACCGTCGAGCACGGAAACCACGACACGGTCCCCGCAGAGCGCGACTTCGACGGAGAGGGTGTCGACGCGGGCGTGCCGCACCACGTTGGTGACCAGGTCGGACACACAGACAAGCGCGTTCTCGACAAGCGCGGCCCGCTCACCGGCCTCAAGCGCAGCGGCAACGAACTCCCGGGCGACGCGGGCGGTGGTGGGTGCGGCGGGGGCGGACAGGTGGTACGTGTCGACGGGCTCGCCGCCGTCCTCGTCAGTGGTGGGGTGGGGGCTGATGAGCATGGCGGTACGCATGACGCGGTCTCCCGGTGGGGTCGTGGACCTCGGCCCGCTCCGACTGCCGTCCGTGGCTCGGCCACCTCTTCGTATGCCATCAACTGACAGGTAGATGGCTGCACTTCGGGTCTTCCCGACGGTGCGGCGCGGTGTTGATGAGGACCGTAGGGCACATCCATGTGCCTCGCCAAGCTTGGGCCAAAGCCTGCGCGCTTGGCTGTGGACCCGTGAGACTTGGCGCGGGAGAATTGATGTGCCAGTCACGAGAGGGAAGTTGATGCCACCTCGGAGCAGTCCAACGGCGAGACAGACGCGGCTCGGTACGGAACTGCGCAAGCTGCGCGAAGCCTCGGGCCTGCCTGCTCGTGCCGCCGGTGAACTGCTCGGCGGAAACCAAGCACAGATCAGCCACATCGAATCAGGACGCTGGGGCGTCAGCGCTGAGCGGGTCCGCCGCCTCGCAGCCTTCTACTCCGCGACCGATACGAAATTGGTCGATGCCCTCTGCGCCATGGCAGAAGAACGAGGCAAGGGATGGTGGGAAAGCTATCGGGGCATCTTGCCCGCGGGATTCCTGAATATTGCGGAACTTGAACACTACGCGAGATACCTACGAGCCTTTCAGACTCTGACGGTCCCTGGAATCTTCCAGACCGAGGGCTACGCGCGAACCATCTTCGGAGGCCGCATTCCGGCGCTGCCCGCCAGCGAGCTCAACGCCAGGGTCGAGCATCGACTCAGGCGCCGGGCCATCTTCGAGCGCCCGACGCCACCGCAGTTCGAGGCCATCATCCATGAGGCTGCCCTCCACGTCCTCTACGGCGGCAGGAAGGTGGCTCGAGACCAGCTGCGCTATCTGCTCGAAGTCTCAGAGTGGCCCACCGTGGTAGTGCGAGTGATCCCATTCAGCAGCGAAGAGTTCGTCGGCTCCGCGCAGACCATGCTCTACGCGGGCGGGGTCGTCCCACAGCTCGACACGGTTCAGCTGGACTCTGCCTATGGCTCTGTCTTCCTGGATGCGGATGCCCAACTTGCCAACTACCGGTCCATGCACGACGCGCTGGAGCGAGTAACGCTTGAGGTCGGCGAGTCGCGAGATGTCATCAACCGAATCGCAAAGGAATTGTGAGCAAACTCCGATGAGCGCACTCATAGCCTGGCAGAAGTCCTCTTTCTCGGAATCCGAAGGCAGCTGCGTCGAGCTGGCATGGCACGGAAACTGCATCGTCATGAGAGAGAGCGACGACCCTGATGTGGTCATTGGGATCACCCCTTCCAGGCTTGGGGCGCTGATCACAGGTGTCAAGTCGGGTGGGTTGATCACCTGATCTGGTGAATCTCTCCAGTTGCCGCCCCTCGCCTCTGCAGGTGAGGGGCTTTCTGGCATATGCCGTCTCATGGGTGTGCCGGTCCATGCTTGTGCCTGTAATGGGTGGGCGCTACCTTCGCTGTGCGTCACGGTGTACAGACCAAGCCCGACGCATCCGCATCCAACACGCCAACAAGAGGCGAGGTTTGGCATGTCATCGCTCACTGAAGCCTTGGCCGCGCTCCACGACATTCGATCGGTCGAGCTGGAGATCACCGGCACCTGCCAGCTCCGTTGCACACACTGCTGCACAGATTCCGGACCGCAAGCGCCAACTGGCTCCATGGTGCTCAACGACTGGCGGCGGGTCATCGCGGAGATCGCCGAAATTGGCATCCCCATGGTGCAGTTGATCGGTGGTGAGCCGACACTGAACCAAGATCTGCCGAAGCTTGTCGATCAGGCGCTCAAGTGCGGTCTCGGCGTAGAGGTGTACTCGAACCTCGTCCATGTCCGTCCCTCGCTGTGGGAGATCATCAGCCGGGACGGCGTACGCCTCGCCACCAGCTACTACAGCGACGACGCAGCGCAGCACGAGCAGATCACCCAAGGGCGCGGCAGTCATGCGCGTACCCGAGCGAACATCGGCGTAGCCCTGAGCCGTCGGATCCCCTTGCGAGTCGGAATCGTCGAGGTGCTCGATGGGCAACGCGTCAGCCAAGCCGAAGCTGAGCTGCGTGCGCTGGGTGTCAAGCAGGTCCACATCGACCGCACCCGAAAGGTGGGACGTGCGGCGGACGCCTTGCATGCTGCCCCGAGCGTTGACGAGCTGTGCGGGCGTTGCTTCCGTGAGCGCGTAGCCATCTCGCCGAACGGAGAGGTATACGGCTGCATCCTCTCCCGATTCCTGCCGGCTGGAAACGTGAAGGAGCAAGGCCTATCCGCGATCCTGCGGAGCGAGACGTGGGCAGAGATCTCTGCGCGTATTCCCGTGGCTGCAGACCCCTGCACGCCTCAGGACAGCAGCGACTGCGCCCCCGCCAACACCCCTGCCTGTCTACCGAAGTTCCCCGAATAGGAGCCGACTCGTGGATTGGGAACCTCACGCCATCGCACTCGCCGAGCGAGCGACGCACGCCTCGTCCCGTTGGCGCGCCGCTGTGGAGGAGACGCCGCGGCACCTGTTCGTACCGCGATGGTGGGAGGCCGCCCCCGACGGCTGGGCGCTGCGCGATGGTCCCGCTGACGAGCCACAGTGGCTGGCCACCGCGTACGGCGACACCTCGCTCGTCACCCGCGTCGGCCCCTGCCACGCCGACCATGCCAAGGCCGATGAGCACCCGGCCGGCAGGCCAACCTCTTCCTCGACCCTGCCGAGCCTCGTAGTCCGTATGTTTCAGCACGCCAGGATCGGTGATGACGACACCTTGCTCGACGTCGGTACGGGGTCGGGCTACGGTGCCGCGCTGGCCGCCCGCCGACTCGGCAGCGAGCGGGTGACGAGCGTGGACGTCGACCCGTACCTCATGGAAGCCGCCCGCGACCGCCTCGACCGGATCGGCCGACACCCCACGGTCGAAACCATCGACGCCACCGGCGACCTCCCCGGCACCTTCGACCGCATCGTCGCCACTGTCGCGGTTCGCCCGATCCCGGCGAGCTGGCTCACCGCACTGAAGCCCGGCGGCCGACTCGTCACCACGATCGCCGGCACCTCGCTCCTCATCACCGCGGAGAAAGGTGATGACGGCGGCGCGACGGGCCGCGTCGAATGGGACCGAGCGGGCTTCATGAGGACCAGGGCTGGTGCCGACTACCCAGCGGGCGACAACCAGTTGCTCGCCGTCGCCCGTACTGAGGACGGCGAACAGATCACCACTGGCCGCTACCCGGTCGTGAACGTCATCGAAGCGTGGGACCTCTCCTCCATGCTCGACGTCACGACCCCCGGCATCGAGCACCACTACGAAGAGCACGCCGACGAACGCGTGGCCCTCATGACCCACCCCGACGGCTCCTGGGCCCGCGCGACCGCCCGCAGCGACGACCGACCCACGGTCCACCAGGGCGGCCCCCGCCGCCTGTGGGACGCTCTCGACGAGATCCGCACTTACTGGCTGACGAACGGCGAGCTGCCGGTGCGCGGCGCTCGGGTCTTCATCAAGCCGGATGGCACGGCGTACTTGGTGCGTGGGAGGTGGCACGTCAGGTTGTAGTCGGCCAGAGGTGGCCACCATCAATGGTCTCTCTCTGCTCTTGCCGGAGTTCAGTGTCCTTCTTCTGCTCCCTCCTCGTCGGGGCTGGGCCTGGGAGCCCCCACCTGGAAGCTGAAGTTCACGCCCTTGATCCTGTTGGAATAGTTGAAGTTCGCCCTGAAATCCTTGGGGCTAGGGTCGGAGCTAAGCGCTCGGCGGAGCTTGGTCCAGGCTGTGATTAAACCGGCGGCAAGCAAAGCAGCAGCACTGAACGTCATTGCCGGTGACGCTCCGGTCATCAGGATGGTCACGGTGGCCAGGACGAGGACAGTCAACAGAACAGCAAGGAACACGGTCAGGTCGCTTCTTGCCTGAGCGTCGCGCTGACTCGCTCGCACAGGTCTCCGAGACGGAGAGCGCCGGCCCGTGGGACTGGTGTTGATGATTACTCCCGGGAAAGGAGGCGTAGTTGGGGAGGTGAAGCAAGCGAGCTACGCACTTGTGCGCATCGCGGCGCGCAGAAGTACGTCCGCATCCATGTGGCGTCGGTCGAGGTTGAGTGTGCTGGCGAGGTGGAGAACGGACTTGATGTCGCGCTGGCCAGCACTGTTCAGCATGGCGTCCGCTGCGTCGGCCAGCCCTGCTGAGCGGCAGGCGGCAACAGCAGTGGGGAGTTCCTGGACGGACAACGTGCGGCCTAGATGCTGGAGAACGGTCAGGGCATCATGGGCGGCCCTTTCTCCGTTGAAGTAGGCCGCGACTTCCGCGAGGCCCTCCCAGTTCGCCTCTGGGAGGGCCTC
>NZ_JBSFWT010000149.1:0-9757 GCF_053594975.1 Streptomyces sp. NPDC002537 | reverse complement strand
CAGCCTTCTCGTCCGTCACGCGCAGCCGTCCCGCCAGCGGGGCGCCGATCCGGCGCGGGCCCCACGGGCCTTTTCGGTCAGCGCAGGTAGCCGAGGACCGTCATCATCCCGGACTCCGCGTGGTAGACGTTGTGGCAGTGGACCATCCACAGGCCCGGGTTGTCGGCGTCGAAGTCGACCTCCAGCCGCTGCCCCGGCCGGACGATCGCGGTGTCCTTGCGCGGCCCGCCGCCGGGCAGCGCGAAGGTGTGGCCGTGCAGGTGCATGGGGTGCCACATCGTCGTGTCGTTGACGAAGGCGAGCCGGACCCGCTCGCCCGCGGCCACCGGGTAGCGCTGCGACGGCGTGTACTTCTTCGCGTTGATCGCCCAGTCGTACTTCGCCATCCCGCCCGTGAGGCGGAAGGTGAGCGTCCGGTCGGGGCGGCGGTCCTTCAGGAGCACGCTCCGGCCGGCCTTCAGCCGGTCGGCGGTCAGCAGGGTGCCGTCCAGCTCCCGGGGGCGTGCGGACGCGTCGGGCGCCGAGCCCCCGCCCGTGCGCAGCACGGCGAGCGCCGCCGCCTTCTTGCCCTCCGCGAGTGCGACCAGCGGGAACACCCCGTCCTTCGCCTCGACCAGCACGTCGTACCGCTCGCCCATGCCCAGCAGCAGGGCGTCCGTCTCCGCGTGCTCCACGGGGAAGCCGTCCGTGTGCGTGACCGTCATCCGGTGGCCGCCGAGGGACACCCGGTAGGCCGTGTCGCCGCCCGCGTTGAGGAAGCGGATCCGGATGCGGTCGCCGGGCTTCGCGGTGAAGGTCTCCGGGGCGTCCGGCGTGCGCCCGTTGACGAGGTGGTGCGGATAGGCGACGTCGCCCGCGTCCCCGCCGAGCAGCGGGCTGGTCGCGCCCATCATCATCCGGGGCGGGCCGGACGGGGCGGGGGACCGCCCGGCGGTCATCGCCATGCCACCGTGGTTCATCCCGCCGTGGTCCATGCCACTGTGGTCCATCCCGCCCATGCCGTTGGAGAGTTCGGCCAGCACCCCGTCGGGCGTGCTGCCGTCCACGCCGTCGACCCAGTCGTCCAGGACGACGACCCACTCCTTGTCGTAGGAGAGCGGCTCCTTGGGGTCCTCGACGATCAGCGGCGCGTACAGCCCCCGGTCCTGCTGCACGCCCGAGTGCGGATGGACCCAGTACGTGCCGGGGTGCGGCACGGTGAAGCGGTAGTCGTACGACGCGCCCGCGCGTACGGGGCGCTGGGTGACGCCCGGGACGCCGTCCATGTCGTTGCGGAGCGCCAGCCCGTGCCAGTGCAGCGAGGTGGCCTCGGGCAGGTGGTTGGCGAGGGTCAGCGCGAGCGTGTCACCGGTGGTGACCCGGATCTCCCGGCCGGGCAGCCGGTCGCCGTACGCCCAGGAGTCGACCGTGAGCCCGCCCAGGTCGAGACGGGCCGGGGTGGCCGTCAGGGTCACCTTCCGTACGGGCCCGGTGCCGCGCTTCGCCTCGGCGGCGGCTACCTCCTCGCCGTCCGGGGCGAGGTAGTCGGCGGAGGGGGCGGCGGTGGGCGAGCCGCTGCCGGAGCCCCCGGAACAGGCGGCGAGCAGTCCGCTTCCGGCGGCGGCGATTCCCGCGCCGAGCACGGCGCGGCGGGTGGTGGAACGCATGGGGAAAGGCACCTCGTGGTGTCGGTCTCTGTAAAGGGGTCGCGGCACGTACCGCGGCGCGCGGGGAGCGCGCGGCGGTACGCGCTGCTACACGCGCAGAACCGACAGCCGGGCGAGTGCCTTGTGCCGTGGCGGGGGCGGGACCGGCCACAAACCCGAACGCAGCAGCTGCGCACGGGCCTTGGCCACGGCCGGTACGAGCCGGCTGCGCCGGACCACGGCCAGCAGAAGCGCGGCCCCGAGCACGGCCAGACAGACGGACATGGGGTCCATGCCGTGACGGCTGTCGCCGCGCACCGAGGGAGTACCGGCCGCCACCGGGGAACCGGCCGCCGCTTCCACGGCGTGCGCGGCGCGGCCGGGTACGGCGGTCATCGCGTGCGCCGCACGGACGGGCGCCCCGGCCCACGGATGCGTTGCCGGGGCATCGCCCGTCACGCTGCCGGAGCCGCCCGCCACCGCACCGAGTCCGCTCGCCGTCCCGCGCGCCGCGTCGGCCGCGCCCGCCGGATGTGCCAAGGCGCCCGCCGCAGGCGAAGGGGCGTCGTGGCCCGTCGGGTGCCCCAGCGTGTGCATTCCGACGATGCCCAGCAGGAGTGCCGCGAACAGGAGAAGACGGCCGCACCACGCGGCCACCCTCCGCTGCCCGTCCATCACACGCCTCCCGAGAACCCCTGAAGCACTCCTGCCGCACCCTACCCCCTCGGGGTATACGTCCTCCAGGGTGGCGGGAATGGGATCATTGGGGGAAACGATCGACGTACGGCCCCGAAGGACGCTCCGCCTCACATGACCACCACGGAACAGGTGAGGGACGACCGTCCCCTCGCCACGGCCGCCATCGATCCGGGGCCCGCCCCGGCGCAGACGCAGTTCATCTCGTGGGTGGCCCTCGCGATGATGACCACCGCGTCCGTCGCCAACCTGCGGCCCTCCCCGTCCATGGCGCTCTACGGACTGGCCGCCGTCTTCCTCTATCTCGTCCCCGCCGTGGTCTTCCTGCTGCCGACCGCGCTCGTCTCCGCCGAGCTCGCCTCCGGCTGGACCGGCGGCGTCTACCGGTGGGTGAGCGAGGCGCTGTCCAAGCCGCTGGGCTTCCTGGCCGTCTGGTGCCAGTTCGCGATGACCATCGCCTACTACCCGAGCCTGCTGGCCTACGTGGCGAGCACCTTCGCGTACGTCATCGACCCCCGGCTCGCCGACAACGGCCTCTACATCGCCGTCGTCATCGTCGTCGTGTACTGGTCCGGCGTGCTGATCTCCTCGCGCGGCACCAAGGCCGTCGCCGGGCTGGCCGGGGCGGGCCTGGTGATCGGCACGCTGATCCCCGGCGTCGTCCTCGTCGTGCTCGGGCTGGTCTTCCTCGGGCAGGGCAACCCCTCCGCCGCCCCCATGGACGGCGGTCACCTCCTGCCGCCCTGGACCGGAGTGGCCAGCCTCGTCCTGATCGTCAACAACTTCCTGTCCTACGCGGGCATGGAGATGAACGGCGTGCACGTCGCCTCGCTGCGCGAGCCCGGCAGGCAGTTCCCCCGCTCGGTCTTCGCCGCCACCGGACTCGTTCTGCTGATCTTCATCCTCCCGGCGCTCGCCATCAGCTGGGTGATGCCCGGCGAGGACCTCAGCCTGACCGCGGGCGTGATGCAGGCGTTCCAGGGCTTCTTCGACCACTTCCACGTGGGCTGGCTGACCAAGGTCGTCGGCCTGATGCTCGTCGTGGCCGCGCTCGGCGGGATGCTCGCCTGGCTGGCCGGGCCCTCGAAGGGGCTGCTGATGGTCGCCCGGCAGGAGGGCTATCTGCCGCCCGCCCTCCAGCGGCTCAACAAGAACGGCGTGCCGCGGAACATCATGGTCGCCCAGGGCGTGCTCACCACGCTCATCGCCCTGCTCTACGCCTTCCTCCCCGACGTCTCCAGCGCCTACTGGATCTTCTCGGTGATCACCACCCAGATCTACCTGGTCGTCTACCTGCTGATGTTCGCCGCCGTCGTCCGGCTGCGCACCACCCAGCCGGACCGGCCCCGCGGCTTCCGCGTCCCCGCCGTGCGGCTGGTCGCGGGCGTCGGCTTCGCGGCCTCGCTCGCCGCCATGTGCATCGGCTTCGTCCCGCCGGACCAGTTCGGCGGCGGCCCGCTGTGGCGCTACGTCCTCACCGTGGGCGGCGGACTGCTGGTCATCGGCTTCCTCACCCCGCTCGCCCTGCTGAAGTTCCGCAAACCGCACTGGGTCGCCCCCGAACACCGGCCGGCCGACTGAGGGGGCGTGGCGCGGACACCCGCCGCGCGCCGGTACGGTCGTCTCGTCGTGCCCGGCCGGCGGGCGGGCACGGTGGTGGACGGACAGCGACAAGGGGGAGAGTGTGGACGGTATGGAGCGGCCACCAGGGCACATGCTGAGAGTCGGCGGGGTGCCGCTGCACGTGGTGCGCGAGGGCTCGGGGCCCGTGTGCGTGCTGAGCGTCGGGCTCGGCATGGGCTGGTTCGACTGGGAACCCGTCGTGCCGCTGCTCACCGGCCACCGCACCGTCGTCCGCTTCGACCGTCCCGGCCTCGGCTTCAGCGCGCCCGCCCTCGAACCGCCCACCGCCGCGGGCGAGGCCGACCGGATAGCGGGCGTCCTCGACGCCCTGGGCCTCGCCGGGCCCGCGACGGTCGTGGGGCACTCGCTCGCCGGATTCCACGCCGAGGCCTTCGCCCGGCTGTACCCGGAGCGCACGGCCGGGGTCGTCCTGGTCGACAGCAGCGTGGAGGACGAGCCCAGGCCCGCCCCCGCCCGCGAGCTGCGCACCACCGCGGCGCACGCCCGGGGCCTGGTCCTGGCCGCCGCCGGGCTGCCGCGCGCCCTCGGGCCCTCCCTGCGGAAGCTGACCGTCCGGGCCGCCTCCGTCACCCGGCAGGACCCGGCCCCCGCCGAGCTGATCCGCCGCACCTACGGCACCGGCCGGGTGCTGCGCGCCCTGCTGATGGAGAACGCCCGCTACCGCGACGTCGCCGCCGAACTCCACGAGCTGCGCGAACGGCACCCGCTGCCCCCCGTCCCGGTCACGGTGCTCGCGGCCTCCCCGGGCACCGGCTCCGGCGTGGAGCGCCGCTGGCTGGAACGCCAGCGCGCCCTCGCGGCCCGCCTCGACGCCCGCTTCGAGGCCGTCGCCCCGGCGGGCCACCTGCTGATGTACGACCGCCCGCAGGCCATCGCGGCAGCGGTCCTCGCGATGCCCCCGAACCGGGCCTGACGGGCGCGCCCGGCCGGGGAGCGGAGCGCCCCGGCCGTTACGCGGACGCGCCCCGGCAGGCAGTATGGGGAGAGAGCGGTACCTCCGCAGGACCCGGGGCGTTCAGACGCGCGTACGCAACGTGGTCGAAATCGTGTGGTGGGATGCTCATGTGCCCCGACGTGCCCCGCAGCTGGGGACAGGGGCGGCCTGACCGAGGATAGGTGGATTATGGATAAGCAGCAGGAGTTCGTGCTCCGCACGCTCGAAGAGCGCGACATCCGGTTCGTACGGCTGTGGTTCACCGATGTGCTGGGCTATCTGAAGTCCGTGGCCGTCGCCCCGGCGGAGCTGGAGCAGGCCTTCGACGAGGGCATCGGCTTCGACGGCTCGGCCATCGAGGGATTCGCCCGCGTCTACGAGTCCGACATGATCGCCAAGCCGGACCCGGGCACCTTCCAGATCCTCCCCTGGCGCGCCGAGGCCCCCGGCACGGCCCGGATGTTCTGCGACATCCTGATGCCGGACGGCTCCCCCTCCTACGCCGACCCGCGCTATGTCCTCAAGCGCATCCTCGCCAAGACCTCGGACCTCGGCTTCACCTTCTACACCCACCCCGAGATCGAGTTCTTCCTGCTCAAGGACAAGCCGGTGGACGGCACCCGCCCGGTGCCCGCCGACTCCTCCGGCTACTTCGACCACACCCCGCAGAACGTGGGCATGGACTTCCGCCGCCAGGCCATCACCATGCTCGAATCCATGGGCATCTCGGTCGAGTTCAGCCACCACGAGGGCGCCCCCGGCCAGCAGGAGATCGACCTGCGCTACGCCGACGCGCTCTCCACCGCCGACAACATCATGACCTTCCGGCTCGTGATGAAGCAGGTCGCGCTGGAACAGGGCGTGCAGGCCACCTTCATGCCCAAGCCGTTCTCCGAGTACCCCGGCTCCGGCATGCACACCCACCTCTCCCTCTTCGAGGGCGACCGGAACGCGTTCTACGAGTCGGGCGCCGAGTACCAGCTGTCCAAGGTCGGCCGGTCCTTCATCGCCGGACTGCTCAAGCACGCCGCCGAGACCTCCGCCGTCACCAACCAGTGGGTGAACTCCTACAAGCGCATCTGGGGCGGCTCGGCCCGCAGTGCCGGCGCCGGCGGCGAGGCCCCCTCGTACATCTGCTGGGGCCACAACAACCGCTCCGCGCTCATCCGCGTGCCGATGTACAAGCCCGGCAAGACCGGCTCCGCCCGCGTCGAGGTCCGCTCCATCGACTCCGGCGCCAACCCCTACCTCACCTACGCGGTGCTGCTGGCCGCGGGCCTCAAGGGCATCGAGGAGGGCTACGAACTGCCCGCCGGCGCCGACGACGACGTGTGGGCGCTGTCCGACGCGGAGCGCCGGGCCATGGGCATCGAGCCGCTGCCGCAGAACCTCGGCGAGGCCATCGAACTGATGGAGCGCAGCGAACTCGTCGCCGAGACGCTCGGCGAGCACGTCTTCGACTTCTTCCTGCGCAACAAGAAGCAGGAATGGGAGGAGTACCGTTCCGAGGTGACCGCGTTCGAGCTGCGGAAGATGCTTCCGGTTCTGTAGCCGTTGTCCGGGGTTCCCGCCGTCGCCGGCCGTCCCGCCATTGCCGCCTGCGGCGGGAGCAGCCTTCGGCCGCGTCCTCAAACGCCGGACGGGCTGGAACCGAGCACTGCCCGGCATCGGCGGCAAGAACCGAACACGCGCGGATGGGGAGACAGATGACCGTGCCGGACGGGCGTCGTAGTAGTTCGTACAGTCGGTTGCTGCGGCACGGGTTCACGGATGCCGTGGGGGCCGAGCGGCTGCTCGACGAGCCCGTGCTCGCCCCCGTCCGCTCCGACCCGCTGCTCCTCGACGCCCTCGGCGCCGCCGCGGATCCCGACCTGGCGCTCCAGGGGCTCGTCCGGCTCCTGGAGGCCATGGGCACCGCCGAGCGGCAGACGCTGCTGGACACCCTGGTCACCGCCAAGCCCCTGCGGGACCGGCTGCTCGGGGTGCTCGGCGCCTCCGCCGCGCTCGGCGACCACCTCGTGCGGCACCCCGGCGACTGGCACGCCCTCGTCACCTACGAACCGGCCGATCTGCACCCCGCCACCCCCGAGTTCGAGCGGGCCCTCGCCGAGGGGATGCGCGGCGAGCGGGGCGCCGCCCTGCCTCCCGCCGACGCGCTGCGCGCCGCCTACCGGCGCTGTCTGCTGACCATCGCCGCCCGTGACGTCTGCGGCACCACCGACGTCGCCCAGACCGCCGCCGAGCTCGCCGACCTCGCCACCGCGACCCTCCGCGCCGCCCTCGGCATCGCCGCCGACGAGCAGCCCGAGGACGCGGCGGCCTGCCGGCTCGCCGTCATCGGCATGGGCAAGTGCGGCGGCCGCGAGCTCAATTACGTATCCGACGTGGACGTCGTCCTCGTGGCCGAACCCCGCGGCGGCACCGCGGAGAGCGCCGCCCTGCAGGCCGCGACCCGGCTCGCCTCCCGGATGATGCGGGTCTGCTCCGACGTCACCCCCGAGGGGACCATCTGGCCCGTCGACGCCAACCTCCGCCCCGAAGGCCGCAACGGCCCGCTCGTGCGCACCCTCTCCAGCCACCTCGCCTACTACCAACGCTGGGCGAAGACCTGGGAGTTCCAGGCCCTCCTCAAGGCCCGCCCGGTCGCCGGCGACCCCGTGCTCGGCCAGGACTACATCGACGTGGTCTCCCCGCTCGTCTGGCAGGCCGCCGATCGGGAGAACTTCGTCCCCGACGTCCAGCAGATGCGCCGCCGCGTCGTCGCGTCCATCCCCGCGGGCCAGGTCGACCGTGAGCTGAAGCTCGGTCCGGGCGGGCTGCGCGACGTCGAATTCGCCGTCCAGCTCCTCCAGTTGGTGCACGGCCGCAGCGATGCCACACTCCGCGGCGGCGGCACCCTCGACGCCCTGACCGCCCTCGCGGCGGGCGGCTACGTGGGCCGCTCCGACGCCGCGGCCCTCGACGCCGCCTACCGCTTCCTGCGCACCCTCGAACACCACATCCAGCTCCACCGGCTGCGCCGCACCCACCTCATGCCGGACGACGAGTCCGACCTGCGCCGCCTCGGCCGCTCCCTGGCCCGCTCCTTCCACTGGCCGCCCGGCACCGAACCGGTCGACGAACTGGGCCGGATGTGGCGCAAGCACGCCCGTGAGGTCCGCCGCCTGCACGAGAAGCTGTTCTACCGCCCGCTGCTCGACGCCGTGGCCCAACTGGAGCCCGGCGAGATCCGGCTGAGCGCCAAGGCGGCCGGCCACCGCCTGGAGGCACTCGGCTACGCCGACCCGGCCGCCGCCCTGCGCCACCTGGAGGCCCTCGCCTCCGGGGTGACCCGCAAGGCCGCCATCCAGCGCACCCTGCTGCCCGTCCTGCTCGGCTGGTTCGCGGACTCCGCCGACCCCGACGCCGGGCTCCTCAACTTCCACAAGGTCTCCGACGCCCTCGGGCGCACCCCCTGGTACCTGCGGCTGCTGCGCGACGAGGGCGCCGCCGCCGAGAACCTCGCCCGCGTGCTGTCCGCCGGGCGCCTCGCCCCCGACCTGCTGCTGCGCGCACCCGAGGCGGTCGCCCTCCTCGGCGACCCCGAGGGACTGCGCCCCCGCGGCCGGGAGGCCCTGGAGCAGGAAGTGCTCTCCGCCGTGGGCCGCGCCGAGGGCGCCGAGGCGGCCATCGTGGCGGTCCGCGGGGTCCGCCGCCGCGAGCTGTTCCGCACCGCCGCCGCCGACATCATCGGCGCGTACGGGCCCGCAGGCCGCGGCAACGGCACCGCCGTGCCCGGCCGGAACACCGAGATCGAGGACACCCACCTGCGCGTCGACGCCGTCGGCGACGCCGTCTCCGACCTCAACGCCGCGGCCGTCGCCGGGGCCCTGCGCGCCGCCGTGCGCGCCGAGTGGGGCGACACCCTGCCCGCCCGGTTCGCGGTCATCGGCATGGGCCGCTTCGGCGGCCACGAGCAGGGCTACGGCTCCGACGCCGACGTCCTGTTCGTCCACGAGCCGCGCGAGGGCGTCGGCGACGAGGAGGCCGCCAAGGCCGCCTACGCCGTCGCCACCGAGATGCGCCGCCTGCTGCAACTGCCCACCACCGACCCGCCGCTGCTGATCGACGCCGACCTGCGGCCCGAGGGCAAGTCCGGGCCCATCGTGCGCAGCCTCGCCTCCTACGCCGCCTACTACCGGCGCTGGTCACTGGTATGGGAGAGCCAGGCCCTGCTGCGCGCCAGGCCGATCGCGGGCGACACCGGGCTCGGGCAGCGCTTCGTCGAGCTGATCGACCCGCTGCGCTACCCGCCCGAGGGCCTCGGCGAGGACGCCGTCCGCGAGATCAGACGGCTCAAGGCCCGGATGGAGTCCGAGCGGCTGCCGCGCGGCGCCGACCCGACCACCCACACCAAGCTCGGCCGCGGCGGCCTGTCGGACGTGGAGTGGACCGTCCAGCTGCTCCAGATGCGGCACGGCTGGGCGGAACCGGGGCTGCGCACGACGCGCACCCGCGAGGCGCTCCACGCGGCCCGCGCCGCCGAGCTGCTGAGCACCGAGGAGGCCGCCATACTGGACGACGCGTGGGTGCTCGCGACGAGCGTCCGCAACGCGGTCATGCTCGTCCGCGGCCGCGCGGGCGACACGTTCCCGTCCCACAGCAGGGAACTGGCCGCCGTCGGCCGCTACCTCGGCTACGAACCGGGCCACGTGGGGGACATGCTCGACGACTACCGCCGCACCACGCGGCGTGCGCGCGCGGTGGTCGAGGAACTGTTCTACGGCGCCTGAGCGTCAACTGCCGTGGTGCAGCCATACCTTGCGGCCGTGGTCCGGCACGGCCTCGACGGGGGCGTCGGTGCGCAGGGCGATCAGCT
>NZ_JBSFWT010000148.1:0-9896 GCF_053594975.1 Streptomyces sp. NPDC002537 | reverse complement strand
GCTTCGCGCGCTGTCCTCAATCGCCGGACGGGCTGAAAAACCAGCCCGTCCGGCGATTGAGGACGCGGCCGCAGGCCGCCCCCGCCGCTGGGGGTCCCCCCGGACGAAGTCTGGGGGAGGCAACGGTGCCGCACCCGGAACAGAACGCGAGCCACAGGCTTCCCCGCTGAGCGAACAATGCCGGTATTCGCCCCTTGATCAGCGCATCTGTGCCATTTTTCCGCCCGCGGGGCGGTCCAACGGCAAGCCGACCCCCCGCCGCCCGTTAGGCTCGTGCTCGCAGCACTCCAGACACACATGAAGGAGACCCTCGTGCCGTCCATCGACGTCGTCGTAGCTCGCGAGATCCTCGACTCGCGAGGCAACCCCACGGTCGAGGTCGAGGTCGGCCTCGACGACGGCTCCACCGGCCGTGCCGCCGTGCCGTCCGGTGCCTCGACCGGTGCCTTCGAGGCCATCGAGCTCCGTGACGGTGACAAGAACCGCTACATGGGCAAGGGCGTCGAGAAGGCCGTGCTGGCCGTCATCGAGCAGATCGGCCCGGAGCTCGTCGGCTACGACGCCACCGAGCAGCGCCTGATCGACCAGGCCATGTTCGACCTGGACGCGACCGACAACAAGGGCTCGCTCGGCGCCAACGCCATCCTCGGCGTCTCCCTGGCCGTCGCGCACGCCGCCTCCGAGGCGTCCGACCTGCCGCTCTTCCGCTACCTGGGCGGCCCGAACGCGCACCTGCTGCCCGTTCCGATGATGAACATCCTCAACGGTGGGTCGCACGCCGACTCCAACGTGGACATCCAGGAGTTCATGATCGCGCCGATCGGCGCGGAGTCCTTCTCCGAGGCCCTGCGCTGGGGCACCGAGGTCTACCACACCCTCAAGGCCGTCCTGAAGGCCAAGGGCCTGTCCACCGGCCTCGGCGACGAGGGCGGCTTCGCCCCGAACCTGGGCTCCAACCGCGAGGCCCTCGACCTCATCCTCGAGGCCATCAAGCAGGCCGGTTACACCCCCGGCCAGGACATCGCGCTCGCGCTCGACGTCGCCGCCTCCGAGTTCTACAAGGACGGCGCCTACACCTTCGAGGGCAAGACCCGCTCGGCCTCCGAGATGACGGACTACTACGCCGAGCTCGTCGACGCGTACCCGCTGGTCTCCATCGAGGACCCGCTGTTCGAGGACGACTGGGACGGCTGGAAGACCCTCACCGAGCGCCTCGGCACCAAGGTCCAGATCGTCGGTGACGACCTGTTCGTCACCAACCCCGAGCGCCTCGGCCGCGGCATCGAGGAGGGCGCCGCCAACGCCCTGCTGGTCAAGGTCAACCAGATCGGCTCGCTGACCGAGACCCTCGACGCCGTCGAGCTGGCCCAGCGCAACGGCTTCAAGTGCATGATGTCGCACCGCTCCGGCGAGACCGAGGACGTCACCATCGCCGACCTGGCCGTCGCCACCAACTGCGGCCAGATCAAGACCGGTGCCCCGGCCCGCTCCGAGCGCGTCGCCAAGTACAACCAGCTGCTGCGCATCGAGGAGATCCTCGACGACGCCGCGGTCTACGCCGGCCGCAGCGCGTTCCCGCGCTTCAAGGGCTGACATCCCATCCGGGGCGACAAAACCCCCAGGGGATGACGGAGCCTCACTACGTCCCCGGCCGCGGTCCCGTACCGTGGCCGGGGACGTACGTTCGTAATGAGGCTGCGGGCGTCGAGTGACCACGGGGAGGCGAAGTGGCGGGCGACCGGTTCTCCACCGCTGCCAGGCTCAAGGCGCTGGTGCGCGGCCCCAGGGCCCGGGTGTACCGCGCCGGGTCCCGCCGCCGCGGCCGGCTCACCGGGCGGGCGGCGCTGCTCGCGCTGGTCGTCTGCTCCCTGGTCGTCGCCCTCGCCTACCCGATGCGCCAGTGGGTCACTCAGCGCTCGGACATCGCCGACCAGCGGCGGAGGACCGAGCAGGCCCGCGAGCAGGTGCAGCGGCTGCTGGACGAGAAGGCGCGGCTGGAGGACCCGGCGTACGTCGAGCAGCAGGCGCGCGAGCACCTGCACTACCTCCGCCCCGGCGAGACCGGCTACAGCGTGATCGACGGCAGTGGCGCCGCCCGGCGTCCCAAGGACCAGGGCGCCGCCGACCGGCCCTGGTACAGCAACCTGTGGGACGGCATGGACCAGGCCGACGCTCCCGGCACCGTGGCGCCCGGCCGCTGACCGCACCCCCCTTTTCAACGAGATCTACTTCAACGAGATCGACCACGAGCGAGCACGAGCGAGCATATGGACACCCCTCCTCCGAAGACCGAGCCCACCGCCCCCACCGACGCGGACATCGCGGCGTTCAAGGAGCAGCTGGGCCGCCCCCCGCGCGGGCTGCGCGCGATCGCCCACCGCTGCCCCTGCGGCAACCCCGACGTCGTCGAGACCCAGCCGCGGCTGGAGGACGGCACGCCGTTCCCCACGCTCTACTACCTGACCTGCCCGCGCGCGGCCTCCGCCATCGGCACGCTGGAGGCGGACGGCGTGATGAAGGAGATGACGGAGCGGCTGAAGACCGACCCGGAGCTCGCCGCCGCGTACCAGAAGGCGCACGAGGACTACATCACGCGCCGTGACGCGATCGAGGTCCTGGAGGGCTTCCCGAGCGCCGGCGGCATGCCGGACCGGGTCAAGTGCCTGCACGTGCTGGTGGGTCACTCGCTGGCCGCCGGGCCGGGCGTCAACCCGCTGGGCGACGAGGCGATCGCCATGCTGCCGGAGTGGTGGGCCAAGGGCCCCTGCGTGACCCCGTGCGGAGGCGAGGAGAAGTGACGCGGGTCGCCGCCGTCGACTGCGGCACCAACTCGATCCGCCTGCTGGTCGCCGACGTGGACCCGGCGACCGGCGGCTTCACCGAGCTGGACCGGCGGATGCGGATCGTCCGCCTCGGCCAGGGCGTGGACCGTACGGGCCGGCTGGCCGACGAGGCGCTGGAGCGCACGTTCGCGGCCTGCCGGGAGTACGCGGAGGTGATCCGCGAACTGAAGGCGGAGCGGACGCGCTTCGTGGCGACGTCGGCGTCCCGCGACGCCGAGAACCGCGAGGAGTTCGTCCGCGGGATCGTCGGCATCCTGGGCGTCGAGCCCGAGGTGATCAGCGGTGACCAGGAGGCGGAGCTCTCCTTCACCGGCGCCACCAAGGAGCTGACCGGCCGCGCCGACCTGGCGAAGCCGTACCTGGTGGTCGACATCGGCGGCGGCTCCACGGAGTTCGTCATCGGGGACGAGCACGTGCGGGCCGCGCGCAGCGTGGACGTCGGCTGTGTGCGGATGACCGAGCGTCATCTCGCCATGGACGGCGAGGTTCCGGATGTTCCGTCGCCCGACGGGATCGCCGCGATACGGGCCGACGTCGAGGCGGCCCTGGACCTGGCGGCGGAGACCGTCCCGCTCGCGTCGGCCCACACCCTCGTGGGTCTCGCGGGCTCGGTCACCACGGTCGCGGCCATCGCCCTGGACCTCCAGGAGTACGACTCGGCGGCCATCCACCACGCCCGGATCCCGCTGCGGCGGGTCCAGGAGATCACCGGCATGCTGCTGACCTCGACGCACGCGCAACGCGCGGCGATCCCGGCCATGCACCCGGGCCGCGTCGACGTCATCGCGGCGGGCGCCCTCGTCCTCCAGTCGATCATGGAACGGGTGGGCGCCCAGGAGGTCGTCGTGAGCGAGCACGACATCCTGGACGGCATCGCCTTCAGCATCGCCTGACAGGCCGCGGAAGCCCCCGCCGAGGCCCGCCGGAGGGCCTCGGCGGGGGCGCTCGGAGGGCTTCCCGGGGGCCTCCGAAAAGAAAGTTCGTGAAATCCTTCACATGAAAAAAGGGTGCGCGTGGTACGTGGGGGCGCCGAACTGCCCCCTTTGGGGTGTTCCAAACCTCGCACGGCCGGAAACCGTCTGGTTTCTGGCGAGTTAAAGGAAGGTTTATGCGGGCCCCGGGGCGACTGTGGTCCAGTTGCCGAAGAGGCCGCAAGGCCAGTTCAGCAGGGGTGTCCAACGCGCGCGAGTGCGCCGTGGTTCCCTCCGGGGGGTATGGCGTGGGTCACGGCGGCGGCGGAGTGTAGCAGATACCCTCGCCCATCTTGTGAAGGGGCTCACGAGCACCCCCGTCCGGAGTGCTGGATACTCGAAACATGAGCACCACGGAGCGTCCACGGATCCTCGTAGTAGGCGGTGGGTACGTCGGCCTGTACGCGGCGCAGCGCATTCTCAAGAAGATGCGCTACGGCGAGGCGACCGTCACGGTCGTCGACCCGCGCTCGTACATGACGTACCAGCCCTTCCTCCCCGAAGCAGCTGCCGGCAGCATCTCCCCCCGCCACGTCGTGGTGCCGCTGCGACGCGTGCTCCCCAAGGCGGAGGTCCTCACCGGCCGCGTCACGACCATCGACCAGGACCGCAAGGTCGCCACGATCGCCCCGCTCGTGGGCGAGGCGTACGAGCTGCCCTTCGACTACCTGGTCATCGCGCTCGGCGCCGTCTCCCGTACCTTCCCGATCCCCGGCCTCGCCGAGAACGGCATCGGTATGAAGGGCATCGAGGAGGCCATCGGCCTGCGCAACCACGTCCTCGAGCAGCTCGACAAGGCCGACTCGACCACCGACGAGGAGATCCGCCGCAAGGCGCTCACCTTCGTCTTCATCGGCGGCGGCTTCGCGGGTGCGGAGACCATCGGCGAGGTCGAGGACATGGCGCGCGACGCCGCCAAGTACTACACCAACGTGAAGCGCGAGGACATGCGCTTCGTCCTGGTCGACGCCGCCGACAAGATCCTCCCCGAGGTCGGCCCCAAGCTCGGCGCGTACGGCAAGGAGCACCTGGAGAGCCGCGGCGTCGAGATCCACCTCGGCACCTCGATGGACTCCTGCATCGACGGCCACGTCGTGCTGAAGAACGGCCTCGAGGTCGACTCCAACACGATCGTGTGGACCGCGGGCGTCAAGCCCAACCCGGCGCTGTCCCGCTTCGGCCTGCCGCTCGGTCCGCGCGGTCACGTCGACACCTCCGAGACCCTCCAGGTCCAGGGCACCGACTACATCTGGGCCGCGGGCGACAACGCCCAGGTCCCGGACATGGTCGGCCGCAAGGCGGGCAACCCCAACGCCTGGTGCCCGCCGAACGCCCAGCACGCGCTGCGCCAGGCCAAGGTCCTCGGCGACAACGTGGTCTCGGGCATGCGGGGCTTCCCGCAGAAGACGTACGAGCACTCCAACAAGGGTGCGGTGGCGGGCCTCGGCCTCCACAAGGGCGTCGCGATGATCGTCATGGGCAAGATGAAGATCAAGCTCAAGGGCCGTCTCGCCTGGTACATGCACCGTGGTTACCACGGCATGGCCATGCCCACCTGGAACCGCAAGATCCGCATCTTCGCGGACTGGACCCTGGGCATGTTCCTCAAGCGCGAGGTCGTGTCGCTCGGCGCCATGGAGAACCCCCGCGAGGAGTTCTACGAGGCGGCCAAGCCGGCCCCGCAGGCCCCCAAGGACGCCGCCGCGTCCGGCAAGGCCGGCGACAAGGCCAAGGCTTCCTGACCGGAGCCACCACCGCGCGGAGCCGCGGTCAGCACGCCGGAGGGCGTCCACCAATCCGTGGGGTGGACGCCCTCCGGCGTGCTTCGGCATATGCACAGTGTTTCGTCACACACCGCCGATCCAATATGACGGAACGGGACTACCCGGCCCCGTCTTGGTGTTTGGGTGTCAGTTGAACGTTTCTCCTGACCTTGCATCATGGAGGTGTGCGACATGGCCGACGCCGCTCGACGGCTCTCCGCGCTCGTGGAAGACGTACTGGGGGCACCGCTCCCGGTCCGGCTCCGGGCCTGGGACCTCAGCGAGTACGGCCCTCCGGGGACGCCGGTCCTCGTCGTCCGTCACCGCCGCGCCCTGCGCCGGCTGCTCTGGAAGCCCGGCGAGCTCGGGCTCGCCCGCGCGTGGGTCGCGGGGGACCTCGATGTGGACGGCGATCTCTACGAAGCCCTCGACCTGCTCGCCGGGACGCTCTGGGAGCGCGGCGAGGACAGCGGACGGCGGACCGGCCTCGCGGCGCTGCTGACGGCCGTGCGCGACCCCCGGCTGCGGGCCGCGGCCGCCGAACTCGTCAAGCTGGGCGGCCCCTGGCCGCCGCCCCGGCCGCCGCGCGAGGAGGCCCGCAGGACCGGCGGCCCGCTGCACACGCTGCGCCGCGACAAGGAGTCCATCAGCCACCACTACGACGTCGGCAACACCTTCTACGAGCGGGTCCTCGGACCCTCCATGGTCTACTCCTGCGCCTACTGGGAGAGCCCGGACAGCACCCTTGAGGACGCCCAGCGCGCCAAACTCGACCTGGTCTGCCGCAAGTTGGCGCTCCAGCCGGGGCAGCGGCTGCTCGACGTGGGCTGCGGCTGGGGCTCCATGGTGCTCCACGCGGCCCGCGAGTACGGCGTCAGCGCGGTGGGCATCACGCTCTCCGAGGAGCAGGCCGCGTACGCCCGCAAGCGCGTCGCCGAGGCCGGTCTGACGGACCGTGTCGAGATCCGGGTGCAGGACTACCGCGAGATCGCCGACGGCCCCTTCGACGCCATCTCCTCCATCGGCATGGCCGAGCACGTCGGTTCGGCGCTCTACGCCGAGTACGCCGCCGACCTGCACCGGCTGCTCCTGCCGGGCGGACGGCTGCTCAACCACCAGATCGCGCGACGGCCACTGCTGGACGAAGAGGCCTACGAGGTCGACGAGTTCATCGACCGCTATGTCTTCCCCGACGGCGAACTGGCGCCCGTCGGGCGGACCGTGGCCCAGCTGGAGGAGGCCGGGTTCGAGGTCCGCGACGTGGAGGGCCTGCGGGAGCACTACGCGCTGACGCTGCGTGCCTGGGTGGCCAACCTGGAGGCCGGCTGGCGCGAGGCGGCGGAGCTCACGTCGCCGGGACGGGCACGGGTCTGGCGCCTCTACATGGCCGCGTGCGCGCTGTCCTTCGAGCGCAACCGGATCGGCGTGAACCAGGTCCTGGCGGTCCGCACCCCGGAGTCGGGCGCCTCCGGAGTCCCGCTGCGGCCGCGGGAGTGGCGGGGCTAGCACCTCCGGGCGGGCTCTTGAACGCCGGACGGGCCGGACGGGGCGAGCAGTTGCTCGTCCGTCCGGCCCGTCCGGTCGGTCCGGGGGTCCGGGGGCGGGGCCCCCGAACCGCTACTCCGCCTTGATCGCCGACAGCATGTTCAGCCTCGCGGCCCGGCGGGCGGGCCACAGGGCGGCCAGGACGCCCACGAGGGCGGCCAGCAGGAGGAAGAGGAGCATCCGGCCCCAAGGGAGGATCAGCTCGAAGTCGGCGATGGACTTGCCGACCAGACGGCCGCCCGCCCAGCCGAAGAAGACGCCGAGGCCGATGCCGAGCACACCGCCGAAGAGCGAGATGATCAGCGACTCCAGGCGGACCATCCGCTTGATGCCCTTGCGGTCCAGGCCGATGGCCCGCAGCATGCCGATCTCCTGGGAGCGTTCGAAGACCGACATCGCCAGGGTGTTGATGACCCCGAGCACTGCCACGATCACGGCCATGGCGAGCAGCCCGTAGAGGATGTTCAGCATCATGTTGATCGCCTTGGCGATCTCGTTGGAGATGTCCTGCTTGGTCTGGATCGCGATGGCGGGGTTGTCGCCGAGCGTCCTGGCGATCGAGTCCTTGGCGGAGGCGCTGACCCCGGCCTTGGTCTTGACCAGGACCTGCATGTCGACGATCTCGGACTGGTGCGGCGCCAGGGTCGTGTTGTCGACCATGATGCCGCGGATCAGGTCGTTGCCCTTGTAGATACCGGAGACCGTCAGCCTGCCCTGCTTGCCGTCCTCGAAGGTGGCGGCGAAGGAGGAGCCGAGCTTCCAGCCGTGGTTCCGGGCGGTCTTGTCGTCGACGACGGCCTTGTCGCCGGAGAGCCCGGCGAAGGAGCCCGCCGTGAAGTCGACCTTCGTCAGGTCGGCGATGCTCCTGCCGTTGACACCGGTCAGGGACTGGTGGTCGCCGTCGACGCGGGCCGCGGACGTCCGCAGCGGGCTGACGGCGGTGACGTCGGGGCTGGCGCCGAGCTTCTTCTCGACATCCGGGGAGAGCGGCGTCCTGCTCGCCATGGAGACCGTGTAGTCGGCCTTGATGGCACCGGAGGCCATCTTGTCGATGGCCACCTGGAGGCTGCCCGCGAGCACGGTCATGCCGGTGATCAGGGTCAGGCCGATCATCAGGGCGGAGGCGGTCGCGGCGGTGCGCCGCGGGTTGCGGACCGCGTTCTGCCGGGCGAGCTTGCCGGAGATCCCGAAGGGCCGCAGCAGCGGCCCCGCGGCGGCGATCAGCGGCCGGGACAGCAGCGGGGTCAGCACGAAGACGCCGATGAGCAGCAGCCCCGCGCCGAGGGCCATGATCGACTGCGAGCCGGCGACGAGGACGAGCGCGGCGCCGAGGCCGCTGAAGGCCGCGCCGATGCTGTTGCGCACCACGAGGGAGCGCGGGGTGGCCACGGCGTGCACGCTGTTCATCGCGGCGACCGGCGGGATCTTCGCGGCGCGGCGGCCGGGCAGCCAGGCGGCGAGCATGGTGACCACGACGCCGACGACCAGCGAGGCGACGACCGTGCCGGGGGAGACGACGAGCGGGCCGTCCGGCAGGCTCGCGCCCGCGGAGTTCAGGATCGAGCGCAGGCCCGCGCCGATGCCGATGCCCGCGACGAGGCCGGTGACCGCGGCGACCGCGCCGACGACGAACGCCTCGATGAGCACGGAGCGGGTGACCTGGCCGCGGCTCGCGCCGACGGCGCGCATCAGCGCGAGCTCCTTGGTGCGCTGGGCGACCAGCATGGTGAAGGTGTTGGCGATGATGAAGATGCCCACGAAGAGGGCGATGCCCGCGAAGGTCAGCAGGGTGGTCTTCATCGTGTCCATGCCGGAGGCGATGATCGACGCCTGGTCCTCGGCCAGCTTCTTGCCGGTCTGGGATTCGGTGTCGCGCGGCAGGACCTTGTCGACCGCGTCCTTGAGCGCGGTCTGCGAGGTGCCCGCGGCGGCCTTGACGTCGATCTCGCCGAACTCGCCGGCCTTGGCGTAGTACTTCTGCGCCGTGGCGGTGTCGAAGAGGGCGAGGCTGCCGCCCGCGGCGACGTTGCCGTCGTCGGTGGTGAAGACGCCGGTGACCTTCTGTTCGAGGACCGGGCCGTCGACGGACATCCGTACGGTGTCGCCGACCTTGTAGCCCGCGCGGTCCGCGGTCCTCGCGTCGAGGGCGACCTCGTTCGCGGCCCGCGGGGCGCGGCCGGACTTCATCGGGTAGCGGGGGTCCTTGCCGTCCGCGCCCGGGTAGTAGTTGGCGCCGGAGGAGTTGAAGCCCTCGCCGACCAGCTTGCCGTCCTTGCCGGAGACGGCGGCGAAGCCGCCGACGGAGCCGGTGACCGCGGCGGCGCCGGGCACCTCGGCGATCCTGTCGAGGGTGGCCTGGGTGAGCTTGGGCGCGGCGCCCGGGTTGCCCTTGTCGCGGTCCTCCTTGTGCGGGGTGACGGCGACGTCGACGCCGGTGAAGCCCTTCTCGGAGCTCTTCTGGTAGGCGTCGGAGATCGTGTTGGTGAAGACCAGGGTGCCGGAGACGAAGGCCACGCCGAGCAGCACGGCGAGCACGGTCATCAGCAGCCTGGCCTTGTGCGCGAGCACGTTGCGCAAGGCGGTACGGAACATCGGTCAGTCCTGGGGGAGTGGGCTGGCGTGAGCTGGCGGTGCGGGCTGTGTGATCAGCTCGTGCGGCCCTTGGCGTCGAAGCGCTTCATGCGGTCGAGGACGGTGTCGGCGGTGGGCCCGTACAGCTCGTCGACGATGCGGCCGTCGGCGAGGAAGACGACGCGGTCGGCGTAGGAGGCGGC
>NZ_JBSFWT010000147.1:0-10113 GCF_053594975.1 Streptomyces sp. NPDC002537 | reverse complement strand
CCTGCGGGGCCCCTGAGGCTTCCGCTGTTCCCGAATCTCGAAGTCCATCGCATCCCCTGAACTGGGGTGTTGCGACGACCACTAGAACGGAAGGAAGCGGCGGGGGCCTTCGGCATGCGGTCGCCCGCAGCAGCAGTCGCGGTCGCGGTCGGACAAGGCACGGCGGTCACATACGGCGGAACCGAACGGGCGGCCGGGCCGCGGTCACCGCGCGAACGTGCCGTGAATCGCCGTCAGCGGCGCCAGGAGGCCCGTGGGGGCGGCCGGTGAGGGAAGTGGGCGACGACCTCGCCCCGGGGCGTCCAGGCGGCCCTCGCGGTCCGCGAGCCGCCGACCGCTCCGGCCGCCGCACCGCACGAACGGCGCGAACGCCCCGTCGGCGCAGGCGAACTCGGCCTCGACGGCGCCGCGCACCCGCTCCGGTCCCAGGGCGACGGCGGCCGCGTCGTGCGCGGCCTCCGGGCGGGGCAGGGGCGTCATGGGCGGCCCCGGTCGCTCCCGCCGACGCGGGCGGGGTACTTGGCGGCCCGTCTGGCGGCGCTCCCCCTCCCTGCCAGTGCGAGCAGTTCGTCGTCCCGGCGCGCGGCCGCGTCGGTGCGCAGCCAGCCGGGCAGCAGCGCCTGCACGCCGGGGAGTGCCATGACCCGTGTCAGGGCGCCCGCGACGGCGAGCGCACCCGCCACCCACGGCAGGGCGGACGGGATGCCGGATGCCTGCACCACGGCAGGCAGGACGACCGCGATGGCAACCGCTGTCTGCAGAACAGTGCGCGCGGTGCGCTTGGCGGCTTCGGACATGGTGGTGGAGTTCCTTTCCCTTGCGGCCCCGGTTCCGTTTCCTTGCGGTCGTCAGGAACACGGGACTTCGAGCCGGTCCCAACTGACCCGCCCGGTATGCCATCGGCATCCGCGCCCGGGAAGCCCAACTTCCGCTGCCAAACGGCGTACACGGCCCGGTCGGCGCCCGCACGCTCCGGCCCCGGGGGAAGGGCTCGCACCTGGTTCGTACCCGGCTCGCACCCGCCGTGCGCCCGCGCGGGAGCGGGTGCGCCGTCCGGCCGGGCACAGCGGACTCCACCCGCCCCGGACGGGTTGCGCGCCCACACGTGATCAGCAGTTCCTCCATGCCGTCCCCACATCCCGGCAACCCGCTCCCCGCCGGTGCTCGAAAGCCCGCACCGCGGCGGGGACTTCGCTCGCTCACGCGCGCTACGCTCGTGCGCGAACGGCAGGGAGGCGGGTTTGCGATGAGGGACGCCCTGGAGGGATTCGCGGCCTGGATGGAGGACCTGATGAGGTCCCGCGGCTACGACATCGACCGTCCCCGAGGCGGTGGCCGGTCCAGGATCGCCGACGACGCGGGAGTGCACCGGGCGGCCGTGACCCGGCTGCTGCAACGGCAGAGCATGCCGGACCTGGCGACCATGCGCGGTCTGGCGCGGGCACTCGACGTACCCGTACGCGACGTGCTGATCAGATCCGGCAAGCTCACCGAAGCGGACCTGCCCATGCCTGTGCCGCACGCTCCGGACAGAGCGACGGACAGGACGACGGACAGGGCGACGGACGGCCGTGGGATCACGCTGGAGGAGGCCGCCGAGCTCCTCGGTGTCCCCGCGGAGCGGAGGGCACTCTTCCGCCAAGTGGCGGCCCCGTTCCTGCCGTCGGAGGACGGGGACACCCGGCACCGGAAAGCAGCGGGCACGGGCTGACGCCCCGGGCGCGGCGCCCCCGGCACGCGTCCGGCCGTCAGATCAGCCCGTGTTCGCCCAGGTACTCCAACTGCGCCCGCACCGAAAGCTCCGCCGCGGGCCACAGGGAACGGTCCACGTCCGCGTAGACGTGGGCGACCACGTCCTCTGGCGAGCGGTGGCCGCTCTCGACGGCCGTCTCGACCTGAGCGAGCCGCTTCGCCCGGTGGACGAGGTAGTAGTCGATGGCGCCCTGGGCGTCGTCCAGCACCGGGCCGTGGCCGGGCAGCAGCGTCTCCACTCCCTCGTCGACGGTGAGGGCGCGCAGCCTGCGCAGCGAGTCGAGGTAGTCGCCGAGCCGTCCGTCGGGGTGGGCGACGATCGTGGTGCCGCGCCCCAGGACCGTGTCCCCGGTGAGGAGCGCGCGGTCCGCCGGGAGGTGGAAGGCGAGCGAGTCGGCGGTGTGGCCCGGTGTGGCGATGACGTGCAGTTCGAGTCCGCCCGTGGTGATCACGTCGCCCACGCCGAGGCCCTCGCCACCGAGCCGCAACGCCGGGTCCAGGGCGCGTACGTGCGTACCGGTCAGCTCGGCGAAACGGGCCGCGCCCTCCGAGTGGTCGGGGTGGCCGTGGGTGAGCAGGGTCAGGGCGACGCGTTTGCCCGCCGCCTCCGCGGTCGCGACGACGGCGACGAGGTGGGCCTCGTCCAGCGGGCCGGGGTCGACGACGACGGCGAGCTCGGAGTCGGGCTCGGCGACGATCCAGGTGTTGGTGCCGTCCAGGGTCATCACGTTCGGGTTGTGCGCGAGCACGCACGTCGCGCGGGCGGTCGCGGGGCCGCCGATGGCGCCGCCGCGCGGCCTGCCGGGAAGGTCGGCTGAGGTGGTCATGAATCGGCTCCCAAGGCTCGCGGGGTTCCCGTGGGGTGGTCGGGCTCCGGCGTTCCCGGAGCGATGTGCTTGGTGAATTCGTCGTGCCCCGGCCAGCTCAGCACGATCTCGCCGCCGACGAGCCGCGCTCGCGCCAGGACGGGCGTGAGATCCCGGTCACCCGCCGCGCGCAGCACGTCCGGCACGCTGTCGTACGGACGCAGCGCGCGCAGGGTGGCGATGGTGGGCGGCATCATCAGGAGCTCGCCGCGGTCGTAGCCGGCGGCGGCCTCGGCGGGGCGGACCCACGCGGTGCGGTCGGCCTCCGTGGAGGCGTTGCGGGTGCGCTGGCCCTCGGGGAGCGCGGCCACGAAGAACCAGGTGTCGTAGCGGCGGGGTTCGAACTCCGGGGTGATCCAGCGCGCCCAGGCGCCGAGGAGGTCGCTGCGCAGCACCAAGCCGCGCCGGTCGAGGAGGTCGGCGAAGGACAGTTCACGGCTGACGAGAGCGGCCCGGTCGGCCTCCCAGTCGGCGCCGGTCGTGTCGGCGACGACCGTGTCGGGCGTCGGCCCGGCCAGCAGCACGCCCGCCTCCTCGAAGGTCTCCCGGACGGCAGCACAGACGATGGCCTGAGCTCCCGCCGGAGCCACGCCGAGGCGGTCCGCCCAGTCCGTGCGCGACGGACCGGCCCAGGGCACCTCGCGCTCGTCACGCGGGTCGACGGAGCCGCCCGGATACGCGTACGCGCCTCCGGCGAAGGCCATGGAGGCGCGTCTGCGCAGCATGTGGACGGCGGGGCCGCCGACTTCGTCGCGGAGCAGCAGTACGGTCGCGGCGCGGCGGGGCGCGACGGGCCGGAGCTCGCCGTTGGTGAGTGCTCTGATCCGGTCCGGCCACTCCGGCGGGTACCACTGGCCGTTCGAGGGTGACATGGCCGGATGCTATGCGCTCACGCGCGGATGTTCGAGGGTGTGCGGGCCGCGCCGCGGGCCGTCCCCATGTGCGGTTCCACCGTGCGGAGGGCCGTTGGTGAACGAGCGCCGGACGGGCTCGCTGCCGGCCCGTCCGGCGCTCGCGGACACAACGTGAGGACTGCGCGAGGGCGCGGGATCAGTCCCGGACCTCGACCATGATCTCGACCTCCACCGGTGCGTCCAGCGGAAGCACCGCCACGCCCACCGCGGAGCGGGCGTGCACGCCCTTCTCCCCGAGCACCTCGCCCAGGAGCTCGCTGGCCCCGTTGAGGACGCCGGGCTGCGCCGTGAAGTCCGGTGCGGAGGCGACGAAGCCCACGACCTTCACCACGCGCACGATCTTGTCGAGGTCGCCGACGACCGACTTCACCGCGGCGAGGGCGTTGAGCGCGCAGGTCGCCGCCAGCTCCTTCGCCTGCTCGGCGCTGACCTCGGCACCGACCTTGCCGGTCACCGGGATGGCGCCCTTGACCATCGGCAGCTGCCCGGCGGTGTGGACGTACGCCCCGGAGCGCACGGCCGGCTGGTAGGCGGCCAGCGGCGGCACCACGTCGGGCAGCGTCAGGCCCAGCTCGGCGAGCCTGGCCTCGACGGCACTCACGCCTTCTCCCGCTTGAGGTAGGCCACCAGCTGCTCCGGATTGTTCGGGCCCGGGACGACCTGGACGAGCTCCCAGCCGTCCTCGCCCCAGGTGTCCAGAATCTGCTTGGTCGCGTGTACGAGAAGCGGCACAGTCGCGTATTCCCACTTGGTCATGGCCCGACTGTAATGCCTGGCACCGACAGCCCTGTGCGTAGCCCGCGCGGCGGTCGGCCGGACACTCGCAGGGTCAGGGCGTCGGCTCCCGCGCCGCGCCCTCCGACACGGCTCGCTCACCGAGGCACGGGCGCCCCTCGTCGATACCCGGCGCGGGCCGAGCGGTCAACACCGGATTCGGGCCACTTTCGACGCGACATGTCAACGTCCGGGCGACGCCGCAGCGGTCGCTTCCGGAGGGAACCATGTCGCCACCTGACGCCACACGGCCGTTGTCGACGAATTAGGCTCCGATCCATGAGCAGGCTCCATGTCGTCAGCGGCAAGGGCGGAACCGGCAAGACCACGGTCGCCGCGGCACTCGCGCTTGCCCTCGCCGCCGAGGGCAAGCGCACCCTCCTCGTCGAGGTCGAGGGCCGGCAGGGCATCGCGCAGCTCTTCGAGACCGAGGCGCTGCCGTACGAGGAACGGAAGATCGCGGTCGCGCCCGGCGGGGGCGGCGAGGTGTACGCGCTGGCGATCGACGCCGAGCGGGCCCTGTTGGACTACCTCCAGATGTTCTACAAGCTCGGCAGTGCGGGCCGCGCGCTGAAGAAGCTCGGCGCGATCGACTTCGCGACGACCATCGCGCCGGGCCTGCGGGACGTCCTGCTGACCGGCAAGGCGTGCGAGGCGGTACGCCGCAAGGACCGCGCGGGCCGCTACGTCTACGACCACGTGGTCATGGACGCCCCGCCGACCGGCCGCATCACGCGCTTCCTGAACGTCAACGACGAGGTGGCCGGGCTCGCCCGGATCGGCCCGATCCACAACCAGGCGCAGGCCGTGATGCGCGTCCTCAAGTCGCCCGAGACGGCAGTGCACTTCGTGACGCTGCTGGAGGAAATGCCGGTCCAGGAGACCGTGGACGGCATCACGGAGCTCCGCACGGCACAACTGCCGGTGGGCGGCGTCGTCATCAACATGGTGCGGCCGGAGATCCTGGACGAGGCGGCCGTCGAGATCGCCGCGAACGGCAGGCGCGTGGCCGTCGCCCGTACGCTGTCGCACGCGCTCGAGCGCACCGGTTTCGGCGGCACGCGCCACGCGGGCCTCGCCGAGCTGCTGGTCGACCCGTTGGTGACGCAGGCACGCGAGCACACCGAGCGACTCGCCCTGGAACACCGCGGCCGCACGGAGATATCGGGACTGGGCCTCCCCACGTACGAACTGGAGCTGCTCGGCGACGGCGTGGACCTGGCGGGCCTCTACCGCATGGCGCGCGAACTGCGGAAGCAAGGAGTCTCCGAGTGAGCCTGGACACGGCGTCCGTCCTGGACGTGGACCCCCTTCTCGACGACCCGCGCACCCGCATCGTCGTGTGCTGCGGTTCCGGTGGCGTCGGCAAGACGACGACCGCGGCCGCTCTGGGCGTACGGGCCGCGGAGCGCGGCCGGAAGGTCGTCGTCCTCACCATCGACCCGGCCCGCAGGCTCGCACAGTCCATGGGGATCGAGGAACTGGACAACGTGCCGCGCCGGGTGCCCGGAATCGACGCGTCCGCCGGCGGCGAGCTCCACGCCATGATGCTCGACATGAAGCGGACCTTCGACGAGATAGTCGAGGCACACGCCGACCGGGAGCGCGCCCGGGCCATCCTGGAGAACCCCTTCTACCAGTCCCTGTCGGCCGGTTTCGCGGGCACACAGGAGTACATGGCGATGGAGAAGCTCGGTCAGCTGCGCGCGCGTGACGAGTGGGACCTGATCGTCGTGGACACCCCGCCGAGCCGTTCCGCGCTCGACTTCCTGGACGCCCCGGGGCGCCTGGGGTCCTTCCTGGACGGCAAGTTCATCAAGGTGCTGATGGCCCCCGCGAAAATCGGCGGCCGGGCCGGGATGAAGTTCCTGGGCGTCGGCATGTCGGTGATGAGCGGTCCCCTCAACAAGCTGATGGGCGCGCAGCTCCTGCGCGACGTGCAGACGTTCGTGGCCGCCATGGACACCATGTTCGGCGGCTTCCGCACCCGCGCCGATGCCACGTACCGGCTGCTCCAGGCGCCCGGCACGGCCTTCTTGGTGGTGGCGGCCCCGGAGCGGGACGCCCTGCGGGAGGCGGCGTACTTCATCGAGCGACTGGCCGCCGAGCGGATGCCGCTGGCGGGGCTCGTGCTCAACCGCGTGCACGGCAGCGAGGCCGCGCGGCTGCCCGCCGACCGGGCGCTGGCCGCTGCGGAAGCGCTGCTCGACGGCTCACTCGATCCCCTCGGTGAGGCCCTGCCGTCAGAAGCGATGAAAACATCAGAAAATCTTGATGGCGGCGGCATTGTGGATCGTGACAGCGGGCAAGCTGCCTCACGTACCGTTGACGCCCCGGGCACCGGCACTCCCACGGTCCCGGCCACTCCCGAGAGCGGCCTCCCCCAGCCCGCGCCTTCTGGAGACTCCACGGCACAGGACTTCACCGCACAGGAATCCACCGCACGGCTGACGGCCGGGCTGCTGAGGCTGCACGCCGAGCGGATGCGGGTGCTCGCCCGCGAGCGCCGTACGCGCGATCGCTTCACCGCGCTGCACCCCGAGGTCGCGGTGGCGGAAGTGGCCGCCCTGCCGGGCGACGTGCACGACCTGGCGGGCCTGCGGGCCATCGGCGAGCGGCTCGCCCTGCAGTCGCCGTCGCACACGGCGACCGTCGACTGACGCGCCGAGGCCCCCGGCTGACGGCGCCGTGGGTAATGCCGTCAGGATCGGGGCGCTCGTGGTCGGCGCGCTGCGCCTCGGCTAGCCGACCGCCGCATAGGCGTCGTACTCCTCGTCGCTCAGCGGCAGGATCCCCGCACCACGCTCGTATTCCGTACGGGCGGTCTCCAGGAGCCTGCGCCAGGAGGTGACCGTCGGCCGACGCCTGAGCAGCGCCCGCCGCTCGCGCTCGGTCATCCCACCCCAGACACCGAACTCGACGCGGTTGTCCAGCGCGTCGGCCAGGCACTCGGTACGCACCGGGCATCCGGTGCAGACCGCTTTGGCCCTGTTCTGTGCTGCGCCCTGAACGAATAGTTCATCCGGATCGGTAGTGCGGCAGGCTGCCTGCGCACTCCAGTCGGTTACCCAGCCCATGCTGGCGCCGTCCTCTCCCGAATTGAGGCTCCCCCACGGCGGCAGCGGCATATTCACCGTTGCCAGTTGAGGACGTTACGGAAGGCAGGCAGGGGGCAACACCCCCTTCGGGCCCAATCTTGGATGGCCCGAACGGACTATGCGTACGCGGCAGATCACCCAACGGAGTGAGCTGGCGACATCAGCGACTATCCCCGCTATACCGGGGCAGTTCACCCATCCTGCGACGGTCACCAAGTGACACAGGCGGCAATACGGACACATCTCATCACTCACAAGAGTGAGAGCGAAGGTGATGCTGAATGGCATCGCAGTGACTGGCGTGAAACAGCGTAGGCGAACACACGGGCGTCTGTCCGCCGAATGAGAACGTAGGCTTCCCTTCATGGCTATGAAGCGTTCGGACGAGGGCCCGAGCAGGGCCCAGCAGGCCGCCAGGTTCCTCGGTGTCAGCGTGCTCTCCGGAGCGGTTCTCGCAGGTCTGGCCCTGCCCGCCGTCGGCGCCTTCGGCCTGGCGGCGAAGGGTTCGGTGGAGGGATTCGACGACATCCCCGCGAGCCTCAAGACCCCGCCGCTCAGTCAGCGCACCACCATCCTCGACGCCCAGGGCGGCGAGATCGCGAAGGTCTACTCCCGGGACCGCACGGTCATCCCGCTGAGCGAGATCTCGCCCTACATGCAGAAGGCGATCGTCGCCATCGAGGACGCGCGCTTCTACGAGCACGGTGCGGTCGACCTCAAGGGCGTCCTCCGCGCGCTCAACAAGAACGCCCAGTCCGGCGGCGTCTCCGAGGGAGCCTCGACCCTCACCCAGCAGTACGTGAAGAACATCTTCATCGAGGAGGCGGGCGACGACCCCGACAAGGTCGCCGTCGCCACCCAGCAGACCCTCGGCCGCAAGGTCAAGGAGCTGAAGTACGCCATCCAGGTCGAGAAGGAGCTCGGCAAGAAGCGGATCCTCAACAACTACCTGAACATCACCTTCTTCGGGCAGCAGTCCTACGGCGTCGAGGCCGCCTCCCAGCGCTACTTCAGCAAGCCGGCCAAGGACCTGGACCTGGACGAGGCCGCGCTGCTGGCGGGCATCGTCCAGTCGCCGAGCCGCTACGACCCGGTCAACGCCCCCAAGGAGGCCGTCAAGCGCCGCAACACCGTCCTCCAGCGGATGGCGGAGCTCAAGGACATCACTCCGGCGGAGGCGGCCGCCGCCCAGGCCAAGCCGCTCAAGCTCAAGGTCACCCGGCCCAAGAGCGGCTGCATCACCGCCGTCGACGGCGCCGGCTTCTTCTGTGACTACGTCCGCGAGACCTTCCTCCAGGACCCCGCCTTCGGCAAGACGAAGGAGGCGCGGGCCAAGCGCTGGAACGAGGGCGGCATGACCATCCGTACGACCCTGGACCCGCAGACCCAGAAGTCCGTGCAGAAGTCGATCAGCGATCACGTCTACCAGAACGATTCGGTGGCCACCGCGGTATCGATCGTCGAGCCCGGCACCGGCAAGGTGCTCGGCATGGGGCAGTCCCGGCCGTACGGCTTCGGGGAGAACCAGACACAGATCAACTTCTCCGCCGACCACGCACAGGGCGGCTCGACCTACGGCTTCCAGACCGGTTCGACCTTCAAGCCGATCCTCGCGGCGGCCGCACTGGAGGAGGGCATCTCGCCGAACAAGGTCTACGGATCGCCGTTCCAGATGGCCTACCCCGACTCCGTCGAGACGTGTGACGGCACCTGGCGCAACAGCGAGGGCGCGACCGTCAGCAACGAGAACCGGAGCGAGGTCGGCCCGTACGGCATGCGGGAGGCGACCGCGAAATCGGTCAACACCTACTTCATCCAGATGATCGGCGACATCGGCACCTGCCCGGTGACGAAGATGGCGGCGAAGCTGGGCCTGAAGCCGGCCTCCGGCAAGAAGATGGACCAGGTGCCGTCGATCGCGCTCGGCACCCAGGGCATGTCGCCCCTGAAGATGGCCGCCGCCTACGCGGCCTTCGCCAACGGCGGCAAGTACTGCACCCCCGTCCTCATCAACTCGGCCACCGACCCGAACGGCAAGAGCATCAACGTCCCCAAGACGCAGTGCTCGCGCGCGATGTCCGAGGAGACCGCCAGCACGGTCAACTCGCTCCTCAAGGGCGTGGTCGAGGACGGCACCGGCAAGCAGGCCGGACTGGACGGCCGGGACAGCGCGGGCAAGACCGGTACGACGGACAGCCGTCACGCCGCCTGGTTCGTCGGCTACACCCCGAACATGGCGGGTGCGGTCTGGGTCGGCGGCCCCGGCAAGGACGTCGAGATGGAGGGCATCAGCATCGGCGGTGTCTACCACGACAAGGTCTACGGCGGTGACACCCCGGGCCCGATCTGGCGCGACGCGATGAACGGCGCGCTGGACGGCAAGCCCGCCCCGACGTTCGACGGATCGGGCGTCATCGACGCGGGCACCGACGCCGCCAAGAGCAACCCCGGCGGCACCAGCAACGGCAACGACCCGGCGAACGGCACTCCGGGCACCCCGGCCGACACCACGACCGGCGGTCCGGGCAACGGCCGTTCCGGCAAGCACAACCCGACGGGCGGCAGGGGCCACTGACGCCTCGACGACAACGCGCAGGGGCGCCCGGACCGATGACGGCGTCCAGGCCGACCACGGTGTCCACCTCGTCGGCGCGGGCGGTGAGGACCAGCACGGGGAAGCCATGGCCTTCGGTGCGCAGCCGACGACAG
>NZ_JBSFWT010000146.1:0-10306 GCF_053594975.1 Streptomyces sp. NPDC002537 | reverse complement strand
AAGGACGTGGCCCGGCTCGGGCCCAAGGCGTTCGAGCAGTGCGCGGGCTTCCTCCGGATCCGCCAAACGCCGGACGGGCTGGATTTGGTGCCCAGGGCGGGCTGGATTGCCGCCCAAGGTGAGCTGGTTTCGTCGGCGTAGGACGACTGGGGGTGCCACCCGGGACGAGCCGGTTTCTCGCCATAGGACGGCTGGGGTGCCACCCGGGACAAGCTGGCTTCGTCGCCACGGGACGGCCGGATTGCCATCCGGGGCGAGCCGGTTTCGCCGCCACAGGACGGCTGGGTTGCCGCCCGAGGTGAGCTGATTTCGCTGGCGTAGGACGGCTGGGTTGCCGCCCGGGACAAGCCGGTTTCTCGCCATAGGACGGCTGGACTGCCGCCCAGGACGAGCTGGTTTCGCCGCCGTAGGACGGCTGGACCGCCGCCCGAGACGAGCTGGTATCACCGCCATAGGACGGCTGGATTGCCGCCCGGGGCAAGCTGGTATCGCCACCGCAGGCGGCTGGACTGCTGTCCGGGGCGGACTGGATGTCGTAGGCCGGGTCCGCGGTTTCGAGGCTGCGGTCCGTGGAATCCAGCCCCTGGGGGTCCCCCCGGACGGAGTCTGGGGGAGTTTGAGGACACCGCGCGAAGCGTGGTCCGGGGGTCCGGGGGCGCAGCCCCCGATTCCGGAGGCCCGGGGTGGGGGCCACGGGGGCGCAGCACCCGTTCCGGGGTCCGGGGGCGCAGCCCCGGGTCGGGGGTCCGGGGGCGCAGCCCCCGCCATGGGCCAGGGCCCAGGGGAAGGGGCAGCAGACTGCTCAGGCGTGGCCGAGGTCCGCGTCCACGGGTTCCTCGCCGCGGAGCGGCAAGGGGTCGACCAGGGTCTCGTCGATGACCGGCTCCGAGGGCCGCGGAGCCTTCGGCATGACGGCCGCCTCGGAGTGGCCGCCGCAGCCGTAGGACAGGGACACGACGTGGCCGTCCGCCGGGCCGAACTCATTGGCGCAGACGCCGAAGGCCTGGCCGAGCTGGCCGCCGAGCCGGACCAGGAAGCCGCAGCTCACGCAGGACGCGGGGGCGGCCTGGGCCATGGGGGTCTTCGCGCCGTGGGTGTCGTCCCAGCGGTCGGCGGCGGAGTAGAGGCCGTAGCGGGACAGGACGCGGGCGCGCCGCATGCCGAGTTCCTCGGCGACGGCGGCGATGGAGCCGCGGGCGGGCGGCGCGGCCTGGACGGCGGGCGAGCCGACGGTGACGTCGGCGTCCTCGGCCTCGCCGAGCCGGTCCATCTCCTCGGCGAGGGCGGAGTTGGGCGGAGGCGCGTCCTCGCCGGTCCAGCCGGGCTCCAGGCGGATGTCGTCGGCCTCGGTGGGGAGGAGGTCGCCGGGGCCCATGTCGCCGGGGCGCAGGCGCTCGCTCCAGGGCACCCACTCGGGGGCGAGCAGGGCGTCGGAGCCGGGCAGCAGGACGGTCTCGTCGAGGGTGACGGCCTTGGCGCGGGAGGCGCGGGCGACGGTGACGGCCCAGCGCCAGCCGCGGTAGCCGGGGTCGGTGCAGGCGAAGTAGTGGGTGACGACGCGGTCCCCGTCGGCGACGACCTCGATGTGGCCGCCGACCGTGCCCGGCCTGGCCGCTTCCTCAGCCGCCGTACGGGCGAGTTCGACCGCCTCGGCGCACAGGCGGTCCGGGGTACGGCTTCGCATCGCAGCACTCACAAGAATCGATTCTCTCTTCCACGCCGTCTCACGAGTGCGCCAGCCGAACGGCCGGGTCGGCGGACGGAGCGGACCGGAGGACCGCGTCGACGTCCGCGCCCGAACGGCCTCGGGCGCACCTAGTCACTCCCATTCTGCGGGATCCAGACTCGGCGCGCGGCCAAGAACGACCGCCGGTGGCGCGTTGTGCACGCTACCCCGCCGGGACACCCGGGGGATACCCGGGCTTCGGCGAGCCCCCCGGGAACCGTGCCCGTGAGCCCGCCGGGGGCGCCCCGAGGAGGGGCCGGGAGTGCCGTGCGCCGTTCCGGGTGGGGCAGTATGGCGTGGTGGGAGCCATCCGGTCAGCCGAAGGCGGCCCGCTCCGCCGTGCGGTCCGGGGCGTGGGCCGCGTGCTGCGCAGCCCGTTCACGGGGGCGGCGCGGGGCGTCCGCAGGGCCACGCACGCGCACGGCGCGGGCGAGTCGGGGCTGGGCAAGCTGATCGAGCTGCACGCGGTGCACTCGGCGGGCGACATGCTGATCACGGTGGCGCTGGCGTCCACGGTGTTCTTCTCGGTGCCGACGGACCAGGCGCGCGGACGGGTGGCGCTGTACCTGGCGGTGACGATGGCACCGTTCACTCTTCTGGCCCCGGTGATCGGGCCGCTGCTGGACCGGCTGCCGCACGGCCGCCGCGCGGCGATGGCCGGCGCGATGATCACGCGGGCGCTGCTGGCGCTGGCGATGTCGGGCGCGGTGGCGAGCGGCGGGCTGGAGCTGTACCCGGCGGCGCTGGGCGTGCTGGTGGCGTCGAAGGCGTACGGGGTGGTGCGGTCGGCCGTCGTGCCCCGGCTGCTGCCTCCGCGCATCTCTTTGGTCAAGGCGAACTCCAGAGTGACCCTGGGCGGGCTGTTGGCCACGGGTGTGGCGGCCCCGCTCGGCGCGGGGCTGCACCAGCTGGGACCGGCGTATCCGCTGTACGGGGCGTTCCTCGTGTTCGTCCTGGGCACCGTGCTGTCGTTCTCGCTGCCGCACAAGGTGGACTCGGCGAAGGGCGAGGCGCGGGCGCGGCTGGTGTCGGGCGAGCGGCGGCCCCATCTGCGGCCCGCGCTGGAGCGGCGCAGGACCGCGCTCACGGGCCGGGTCGCCCCGAACCGGAAGACGAAGCGCAAGCCGCGGAACAAACAGCCCAGGCCCGGCCTGCGTACGGTCGGCGCCTCCGTCCTGCACGCCCTCCAGGCCAACAGCGCGATGCGCATGCTGTCCGGCTTCCTCACCTTCTTCCTGGCGTTCCTGCTGCGCGTGCACCCGATCGGGGGCCTGAGCCCGGCCATGTCGCTGGGCATCGTGGCGGTCGCGGCGGGCGGCGGCAACGCCCTGGGCACGGCGATCGGCGCGCTGCTGCGCTCCCGCGGCCCGGAGAAGACGATCGCGCTGGTGCTGACGCTGTCCCTGGGGGCGACGGTCGCCGCCGCCGCGTTCTTCAGCGCCTTCTTCGTGGCGGTGGTGGCGGCCGTGGCGGGCATCGCGCAGGCGCTCGGCAAGCAGTCGCTGGACTCGCTGATCCAGCGGGATGTGCCGGAGGAGGTGCGGACGTCCGCGTTCGCCCGCTCCGAGACGCTGCTCCAGATGTCCTGGGTGGCCGGCGGCGCGATCGGCATCCTGCTGCCGCTGCACGGCGTGCTGGGTATGTCGGTGGCCGCCGGGGTGCTCGCACTGGGTGTGGCCACTGCCGTACGGGGGCTGCTGACGGCGGCCCGGCGCGGCTCGCCGCACCCGCGCGTGGCGTGAGTGAGCGGGCCCGATAGCCTGCCCGCATGACCGTTGCGTTTTTCCAGGGCAAGCGCCGACGTGCCGCTGCCGCTGTCGGGGCCGTCGCCTTCGGGCTCGTCGCCCTCTCCGCCTGCGACAAGCCGACGCCCCTGGCGACGGTGACCGTCGGTTCCGACACCGTGACCACCGAGGCCACCTGCTTCAACGAGGACAAGGCCCTCGACCAGGCCGGCCTCGAGAAGTGCCTGGGCGACGACAAGTCGGCCAAGACCATCAAGGTCAAGCCGGGCGACAAGGTCCACGTGGGCGTGGAGCCGAAGATCGCCGATGAGGGCTGGTTCGTGGTCAGCGGCAAGCAGCAGCGCAACGGCCGGACGAAGCAGACGTACGCGACGTTCGACGGCGAGCAGCTCTTCGTCAACCAGCAGCTCCAGTCCCTGTCCCAGGACACCGTGCTGTCCGTCATCAGCAAGAACGGCGTGTGGAGCGTCAAGCTCCAGCTCGACAACAACTGACGGGCCGGAGGCCCCCGCTGATGCGCGTACTCGTCGTCACCGCCGTCGCGGCGGAACGTGACGCGGTCGTCCGCGGCACCATGGGGGCCCCCTCCGGTGCCCCGGCGGAGTCGGTGGAGTCGGTGGAGCTGGCGGTGCCGGGATTCGCCCTGCACCGCCCGGTGTCGGCCGTGCCCGGCCCGCTCCCCCTCGTCGTCGACGTACTGGCCGCCGGGGTCGGCCCCGCGGCGGCCGCGGCCGGCGCCGCGACCGCCCTGACGGCGGCCGCCGTCTCCGGCAGCCCGTACGACCTGGTGGTCTCGGCGGGCATCGGCGGCGGCTTCACCGGCACCGCGACGGGCGCCCCGGTGGGTTCCGTCGTCGTGTCCGACGCGATCGTCGCCGCCGACCTGGGCGCCGAGACGCCCGAAGGCTTCCTCCCCGTCACCGAGCTGGGCTTCGGGACCGTCGAACACCGGCCGCCCGAGGCCCTTGTGGCGGCCGTGGCCCGCGCGACCGCCGCGCGGCGCGGCGAGGTGCTGACCGTGTCGACGGTGACCGGCTCCGCCGAACGGGCCCGGTCGCTGGTGGCGCTGCGCCCCGGCGCGCTCGTCGAGGCCATGGAGGGCTTCGGGGTCGCCGAGGCCGCCGCCGCGCACGGGGTGCCGGTGCTGGAGATCCGCGCGGTCTCCAACCCGGTGGGCCCGCGCGACCGCGCCGCGTGGCGCATCGGCGAGGCACTCGAAGCCCTGGCGGGCGCGTTCGCGGCACTGCCGGAGGCCCTCGCGGAGGCGGCCGGGAAGGCCGCCGCGCTCCCCCGCGTTCCTCCCGCGTGACCCCGCGCCCGGCCCGGCCCACGGCCCGTCAGGACGCGTCGGCGGGCACCGAACTGTCCACGCACGCGAGGAGGATCCCCATGAGCGAGCCGCTCAAGATCGCATATTCGCCCTGCCCCAACGACACCTTCGTCTTCGACGCCTGGGCACACGGCCGCGTCCCCGGGGCCCCCGCCCTCGACGTGACGTTCGCCGACATCGACATCACCAACGGCATGGCGGAGCGCGGCGAGTTCGACGTGCTCAAGGTGTCGTACGCGGTGCTGCCCTGGGTCCTGGAGGAGTACGCCCTGCTGCCGTGCGGCGGGGCCCTGGGCCGCGGCTGCGGCCCGCTGGTGCTGACCCGGGAGCCGGGCGCGGCCGCGGATCTGACGGGGAGGACGGTCGCCGTGCCGAGCGAGCGCTCGACGGCCTATCTGCTCTTCCGGCTGTGGGCCGCGGCGGAGGTGCCGGGCGGGGTCGGCGAGGTGGTCGTGCTGCCGTTCCACGAGATCATGCCCGCCGTCCGGGACGGCAAGGTGGACGCGGGCCTCGTCATCCACGAGGCCCGGTTCACGTACCGGAACTACGGTCTGCACTGCCTGGCCGACATGGGCAAACACTGGGAGGACAGCACCGGCCTGCCCATCCCGCTCGGCGCGATCATCGCCAAGCGCTCGCTGGGCGCCGCGCGGCTGCGCGAGCTGGCACAGGCCGCGCGCACCTCGGTGCAGATGGCCTGGGACGACCCGGAGGTCTCCCGGCCCTATGTGCTGGAACACGCCCAGGAGATGGACCCGGCCGTCGCCGACCAGCACATCGGGCTCTACGTCAACGAGTTCACGGCCGACCTCGGCGAGGACGGCTACGCCGCGGTGCGCGGGCTGCTGACCCGCGCCGCGGCCGAGGGGCTCGTGCCGCCCCTCGGTCCGGAGGCACTGGAATTCGCCTGACGGCGGGTCCCCCCTGAAGAAGCTCCTGACGAAAGCGCCTGACAGAAGCTCCTGACGGAAGCGGTGGTCAGACGTCCAGCTGGTCGGCCACCGCCCGCAGCATCCCGGCGATCTTCGCGCCATGGGCCTTCTCGGGGTAACGGCCGCGCTCCAGCTGCTGGGTCACGTTCTCCAGCAGCGTGGTCAGGTCCTGGACGATCGAGGCCAGCTCATCGGGCTTACGGCGCTGGGCGGCCGCCACCGACGGGGCCGGTTCGAGCAGCGTCACGGTGAGCGCCTGGTCGCCGCGCTGGCCGGCCACGACGCCGAACTCCACCCGCTGACCGGGCTTGAGGGTGTCGACCCCGTCCGGGAGCACCGAGGAGTGCACGAAGACGTCGCCGCCGTCGTCGCGGGAGAGAAAGCCGAAGCCCTTCTCACTGTTGAACCACTTGACCTTGCCGGTAGGCACGTCTGTCCTCGTCCTCGTGTCTCGTCGGAAATACGGAAAGGGTCTGCAATCAACGGAAAAACAGCTCTTGATAGCACTACAGCGGGCCGTAAGACCCGCTCCCCCCAAGGCTAATGGTCCCGGGCCCGGTGACAAGACGTCCTTTTCCGTGCGGCGGTGGGGCCACCATGCCGACGGCTAGGGATCTACCCTGGTCAGGTGAGTAGCGAAACTCCCCGGGACGGGGATCTGCTGGTACGCATCGGCGCCATCGTCTTCCTCGTAGGCGCGGTGGCCACCCTGGCGACGGTCGCCCCGCTCTTCCTGGGCGCCGATCCGCTGCCGCCCGCAGCGTACTTCGTCTGCATGCTGATGGGGGTCGGATTCCTGATCGCGGCCGCCGGAGTGCTGCGTTCCATCGCCGCGCAGCGCCGTCAGGCGCGGGCCTCGCTCTCGGCGGCGCTCGCCGACGCGGTGTCCGGGCCGTCCGCCTCGCCGCGGTAACCGCGCAGCCAGTCCGGGAAGTCCGTGAGGTCGGCCAGCAGCACATCCGCCCCCGCGGCGCGCAGTTCCTTCTCGTCACACGGGCCCGTCGCGACCGCTACGGACAGCGCACCGGCCGTACGCGCGCCGCGCACGTCGCCCGTATGGTCACCGACGTAGACCGTCGCGTCGTGCGCGCGGAGCGCCGAAGCCTTGGCCTCCGCCCAGAGGTCGCCGACGAGGGCGTCGGGGGCGAGCCCGAGGTGGTCCAGGTGGAGCCGGGCGTTGCGCTCGTACTTGGCGGTGACGACGACCGAGCGGCCGCCCAGTTCCCGTACGGCGGCGAGCGCCTCGCGGGCCCCGGGCATGGCGACGCTCGCGTCGATGGCGACCGTCGGGTAGAGCGCGCGGTAGCCGTCGGCGGCCTCCGCTATCCGGTCCGCGGGGAACCAGTGGGCCAGCTCCTGCTCCAGCGGCGGCCCCACCCGGGAGCACACCAGGTCGACGTCGATGTACGTGCCGGTGGCCGCCGCCAGTGAGGTGTACGCGGCCCTGATGCCCGGTACGGAGTCGATCAGGGTCAGGTCGAGGTCGAAGCCGACGGTGAACGCGTGCCGCGGTTGCGAGGTCATGCCCCACATTCTGCCGGGTTGCCCCACCCGTACACTTAGCGTCGCCTAACTTGGCCCCGGTACGAGCCACGAAGTGGAAGCGATGTCAGCCGCCGTCCCGATCAGCAGCCCCAGGTCCCCACGGGTCCGGCGCCGCGTCGGCTGGACGGCGGCAGCGGTCGTCGCCCTGCTGGCCGCGGTGCTGCTCAGCCTCGCCGTGGGGGCCCGCGCCACCGCGCCCTCCCAGGTCTTCGACGCGCTGTGGAACGACTCCCCCGGCACGGCGGGCGCGGTCGTCCGCGAGATGCGGCTGCCCCGCACCGTCGTCGGCCTGATGGTCGCCGCCGCCCTCGCCGTCGCCGGAACGGTCCTGCAGGCCATCACCCGCAATCCGATCGCCGACCCCGGCATCCTCGGCATCAGCCACGGCGCCTCGCTGGGCGTGGTCCTCGCGATGACCGTGGCCGGGGTGCAGTCGCTGTCCGGCTACGTCTGGTGGGCCTTCGCGGGCGCCGCCCTCGCCTCCGTCGCCGTCTACGCGATCGCGGCGCGCGGCCGCGGCGGCGCCACCCCCGTCAAACTGGCGCTGGCCGGGGCCGCGATCAACGCCCTGCTGCTGTCCGTCGTGCACGCCGTCCTCACCACGCACGCCCAGGTCCTGGACCGGTTCCGGTTCTGGCAGGTCGGCTCGCTGCCCAGCCTGGACACCGGGATCGCGGCCAGGCTCTGGCCGTTCCTGCTGGCCGGCACCGTGCTGGTGCTCTCCGTGGCCCGCGGCCTGGACGCGCTGGCGCTCGGCGAGGACGTGGCCAAGGGCCTGGGGCAGAACGTCGCGGCCGTACGGATCGTCGGCGGCATCGGCGCCACCGTCCTCACCGGCGCGGGCGTCGCCGCGGCCGGTCCGATCGCCTTCGTCGGCCTCGCCGTGCCGCACATCGCCCGCGCGCTGGTCGGCACCGACCACCGCTGGCTGCTGCCCATGTCGGCGCTCCTCGGGCCGGTGGTGCTGCTCGTCGCCGACACCGTCGGCCGGATCGTCTTCCCGCCGAGCGAGGTCCCGTCCGGCGTGATGACGGCGCTCATCGGGGTGCCGTTCCTGATCGCGCTCGTCCGCCGCAAGAAGGCGGTGGCCGCGTGACCCTCCCCCTCGCCCGCCCGGCCGGGTACACCCTCGTGCGCGCGGGCCGCGGCTCGTTCCTCGTGCACCGGCGGGCCACCGCCGTCGCCCTCGTTCTGACCGCGCTGCTGACCGCCGCCTGCCTGACGTACCTGTGCGCGGCGCAGGCGTTCGTGGCACCGGCCGAGGTGCTGAAGGTCGTCCTCGGGCGGCCGTCGCCGGACGAACTGACCGTCGGCACCTTCCGGCTCCCCCGGATGACCGTGGGCGTGCTCGTCGGCGCGGCCTTCGGGGTCGCCGGGGCACTGATCCAGACCGTCTCCCGCAACCCCCTGGCCAGCCCCGACATCATCGGCGTGACCCAGGGCGCGAGCGCGCTGACCGTCGGCGCGATGACGTTCGGCGTCACCTCGTACGCCGCCCTGCCCTACGTGTCGGTCGCCGGCGGGCTGCTCGCCGCCGCCCTCGTGTACGTCTTCGCGTGGCGCGGCGGGCTGCACGCCACCCGCTTCGTCCTCATCGGCATCGGCTTCGCGGTCGCGCTGCGCTCGGTCACCAACCTGTTCATGACCAAGGGCGACTACCTGGTCGCCCAGCAGGCCAAGGTGTGGATGACCGGCTCGCTCGGCGACCGCGGCTGGGCCGAGGCCGTCCCGGTGGCCTGGGCGCTGCTCCTGCTGACACCCTTCGTGTGCTGGGCGGCACGCGCGCAGCGCACCGTGTCGCTGGACGACGACACGGCGACCGCGCTCGGCGTCCGGCTGAACCGGGTACGGCTGGGACTCGCCGTCCTCGGCGTCGTCCTGGCCTCCGTCGCCACCGGCGCGGCCGGGCCCGTCGACTTCGTGGCCCTGCTCGCCCCGCAACTGGCCCGCCGGATGACGCGCACGGCCCAGATCCCGCTGCTGTGCTCGGCGTTGACGGGCGCGGTCGTCGTGGTCGTCGCCGACCTGCTGGGCCGCAAGCTGTTCGAACCGACGCAGCTGCCCGTGGGCGTACTGACCGCCGCCGTCGGCGCCCCCTATCTGATCTGGCTCATCATCAGGGGCCGTACCGGAGGAAAAGCGTGACCGAGACCGACACCGCGGCCGCCCGCCCGGCCCGGCTCACCGCCCGCGGCCTGACCCTCGCCTACGAGGAACGCACCGTCGTGGACGGCCTCGACGTGGCGATCCCGGACGGCGCGGTCACCGTCGTCGTCGGCCCGAACGCCTGCGGCAAGTCGACCCTGCTGCGCGCCCTCGGCCGGCTGCTGAAGCCCGCGCGCGGCTCCGTGCTCCTCGACGGCACCGAGCTGTCCCGCATCCCCACCCGCGCGATCGCCCAGTCGCTCGGCCTGCTGCCGCAGACCCCCGTCGCCCCCGAGGCCATCACCGTCGCCGACCTCATATCCCGCGGCCGCCAGCCGCACCAGCGCTGGTGGCAGCAGTGGTCGGACGAGGACGAGCGCGCCGTCACCGAGGCGATGGCCCGCACCGACACGACCGCCCTCGCCGACCGGTCCGTCGACGAACTCTCCGGCGGCCAGCGGCAGCGCGTCTGGATCGCCATGGCCCTCGCCCAGGAGACGGACCTGCTCCTCCTGGACGAGCCGACGACCTACCTCGACATCTCCCACCAGGTCGAGGTCCTGGACCTGTGCCGCCGCCTCAACCACGAACGGGGGCGGACGGTGGTGGCGGTGCTGCACGACCTGAACCAGGCGGCGCGCTACGCCGACCATCTGATCGCGATGAGGGACGGCCGGATCGTCGCCCAGGGGGCACCCTCCGATGTGGTGACCGCGGATCTGGTCCGCGACGTCTTCGGTCTGGAGTCAGTGGTGGTCGCCGACCCGGTGACCGGGGGGCCGCTGGTGCTCGGGCGAGGAGGTCGGCGATACGGTGCTGCATGTCATCAGCTCCTGGTGTTGCTGGTGGCCATGCCCCCGGACCGGTCGCACGGTCGCGGGGG